>JBIIDQ010000141.1:0-5103 GCA_044238295.1 Vulcanococcus sp. | reverse complement strand
TGGCGCCGGAGCGCCTCCAGGTGGAAGCCACGCGTCAGTTGCTGGAGGACATCAACGACCAGGGGCAGCTGGTGGGTGTGGCGATCGACGAAGCCCATTGCATTAGTGCCTGGGGCCACGACTTCCGACCGGATTACCGCCGCCTGGGCCAGCTGCGGCGCCTCTGCCCGGGGGTGCCCTTGGTGGCTCTCAGTGCCACCGCCGCGCCGCGGGTGCGGGCTGATCTGATCCGATTGCTCGAGTTGCGGCGGCCGCTGATTCAGGTGCGCTCGGCTCGGCGCGACAATCTCTCCTATGCCATGCGGCGGCGACCGGCCGAGCCGATGCCCCAGGTGCTCGAGGCCCTGGCGGCTGCTCGCGGCGCCAAGTTGATTTACGCCCGTACCCGTCGCTCGGTGGAAAGCTGGGCGAAGCGGCTGAGCGAGGCTGGTGTTGAGGCCATTGCTTATCACGCCGGATTAGATCCGGAGAGCCGCAGCCTCGCCCTCGCTCACTTTCAGGAGCATGCGGCTCCGGTGCTGGTGGCCACGGTGGCCTTTGGGATGGGGGTCGATCGCCCCGATGTGGGCTTAGTGCTCCACCTAGACCTGCCCGCCAGTGCCGAGGGCTACCTCCAGGAATCAGGCCGCGCCGGGCGCGATGGCCTACCGGCCCGTTGCCTGGTGCTCTTTGACCCCGACGACCGCACCAGCCTCGCTTGGGCGATCCGCGCATCGGCTGATGACGGGGCTGATGCTCAAGAGAAGCAGCGGGTGGAGCTGGCCCAGCAGCAGCTGCGCCGAATGGAAGCGGTGGCGGAGGGCAGTGCCTGTCGCGAGCAGGCCTTGTTGTTGACCGTGGGTGAGTTGGTGCCGCCCTGCGGGCGCTGCGATCGCTGCACTGAGCAGCCGTCGCTAAGGGATTGGTCGGAGCAGGCGTCCGAGGTGCTGGCGGTGCTGGAGCAGCGCGGCGGTGTTGATCTGCGCAGCCTCGGAGAAGACCTGGCCAAGGCCGAGGGCGAGGAGGTGGAGCGCTGGCGCTGGCTGGCCCGCCGCCTGGTTCAGGAGGATCTGATTGCTGAAAGCGACGATGGCAGCCAGCGCCTCTGGTTGCGCCCAGCGGGTCGCCGTTTCCTCCAGCAACCCTGGACGCTGCGCCTGGCGGCCTGATCAGCCGCCCTTAGCGGTGCAAAGATCGTTGATCAGCTTGTGCTCAAAGTCGCTCTGAGGGGCATCCCAGGTTTTCCAGGTGCCTGACTGGCCGGTGGCATTGAGCCGCTTGGCACCGCAGTTGATCGCTAGATAGAGCGGCTGGCCATCGCTGTTAAGGCTGGGGGCTACGTAGCTGCCGCCCATGGGCTGCCAGTTCGCCCAATCCACCTGCAGGGGGCCGTAGTTGCGCCAGTCGGGCGAGGAAGGCTTGCCGGGCTTCGCTGCTGCGGTGGTGGTGGTGGCAGCAGCCGGTTTGGCCGTTGCGACGGGTTTCGCCGCCACGGGCTGCGCGGCGGGTTGCGCTTCAGGCTTGGGCTCTGCTTTCGGTTGGGGTTGTGGCTGAGTCGCTGCCACGGGCTTGGGTTCAGGTTTGGCTTCCTGCTTCATGGCCTCGGTGACGGCCGGCTGAGCAGTGGGCTGTGCAGCTGGTTTCGGTGCGGGCTGGGCGGCCACCGGCTGGGCTTGGGCGGCTGGTTTGGCTGCAGGCTGAGGAGCAGGCTTGGCGGCTGGTTTGGCTGCAGGCTTCGCGGCAACGGTCTGTGGTTTGGCAGCGGGTTTGGCCGCAGGCTTGGCTGCCGTTTTGGGCATGCCGCGCAGCCTGAGGGTGCGACCCACTTCCACCTGATTGGGGTCGCTGATGTTGTTGATGGTGATCAGCGTTTGGGTGGAGACGCCGTAGCGCTGGGCGATCAGCGAGAGGGTTTCGCCGCTCTGCACCTTGTGCTGGGTTGCGTTCTTGTTGACCGCGGGTTTTGCGGCTGTGGTGGTGCGAGTCACGGGCACTTGAATGCGGCTGCCGGCCCAGAGGTCCTGGGTGCTGCGCAGGCCGTTGAGCTCCATCAGGCGCTGCACGCTGGTGCCGTACCGCTCGGCCAGCTCCGAGAGGGTTTCGCCTGGTTTCACGGTGTAGTTCGCTTTCACCGTGTTCGTGCGGCTGGCACTGCTCGAAGCGCTACCGCCAGCACCGGGCACTTGAATGCGGTTGCCGGCCCAGAGGTCTTGGGGGCTGCGCAGGCCGTTGAGCTGCATCAGTCGTTGCACCGAGGTGCCGTAGCGCTCGGCGATTTCGGAGAGGGTCTCGCCTGGTTTCACGGTGTAGTTACCCCGACCACCTCCACCGCCACTAGCGCCACCGGGCACTTGAATGCGGCTGCCGGCCCAGAGGTCTTGGGGACTGCGCAGGCCGTTGAGCTGCATCAGTCGTTGCACCGAGGTGCCGTAGCGCTCGGCGATTTCGGAGAGGGTCTCTCCAGGCTTCACCACCACCTCGCCGGCCAGGCCAGGCAGCGGCAGCAGCAAGGCCAAGGCAAGGACTGCAGCGGAGCGGCGGCGCATGGGGCATGGGCGTTCGGCTGCAGGCACCATACGGGGATCGGCCGGAGACGCCAGCCTCTGTTTGATAAGGCCTGGCAATGTTTAAGGGAACCTTGTTGCAAGCCTCACCGTTCAGCCCAGCAGCCGTTGCATCAAGGGCAATTTGCCTGCATAGGGGGGATAGCGGAAGGGAAGGTCGAGACTGAAGGGGCGCCGCAGCACGCTGCGCTCGTGGGAAAACGTGCGGAACCCGGTTTCGCCGTGGTAGCCGCCCATGCCGCTGCTGCCCACCCCGCCGAAGGGGAGTTCCGGCACGCCGACATGCATCACCACGTCGTTGAAACACACTCCCCCGGAACTGGTGCGCTGCAGGATGCGCTCCTGGGCATCGCGCTGTTTGGAAAACAGATAGAGGGCGAGTGGTTTGGGTCGCTGGTTGATCCGTTCAATGGCATCGTCGAGACCCTTCACCCGAAGCACCGGCAGCAGCGGCCCGAATAACTCCTCCTGCATCAAGGGATCGTCGAGGCTGTCCACCCTGATCAAGGTGGGGGCGATGCGACGGCGTTCCGGCTCACTCTGCCCACCCCAGAGCAGTTGCCCGCGACTGCGGGCACCCTCCAATAACTGACTTAGACGCTGGAACTGGGCAGCATTCACCACACTCCCCAAATCGGGAGATTGAAGCGGGTTGTCGCCGAAGCAGGCTTGGATTCGCTCGCTCAATTGCTGGATCAGGGCGGGCTCGATGGCCTCCTCCACCAGGAGGTAGTCGGGGGCGATGCAGGTCTGGCCGGCATTGAGGGCCTTGCCCCAAACCAGGCGGCGCGCACTCACCTCAAGGTCGGCATCGCGAAGCACCACGGCAGGGCTCTTCCCCCCCAGCTCAAGAGTCACCGGCGTTAGGTGGCGTGCGGCGGCTTCCATCACGATCCGACCGATGCGCTCACCACCGGTGAAGAAGATGTGGTCGAACTGCTCCTGCAGCAAGGCCTGGGCAACGGCTCCATCGCCCTCCACCACCTGAACTGTGGTGGCTGGGAACGTGGCGGCGATCAGCCTGGCGATCAGGGCGCTGGTGGCCGGTGCGTGTTCTGAGGGTTTGAGCACGGCGGTATTGCCCGCGGCCAGGGCGCTCACCAGGGGCTGGATGCTGAGCGAGAAGGGGTAATTCCATGGCCCGATGACCAGCACGCAGCCCAGCGGTTCGCGGATCACCTGGGCCTGACCGGGCATCAGGCTTGCGGGCACCGACACCTTGCGAGGTGCCATCCAGCGACGCAGCTTCTTGCGCACCAGCTGAAGTTCCTGCAGCACCGCCACCACCTCGATGTAGGCCTCCAGGGGTGGTTTGCCGAGGTCGGAGGCGAGCGCATCGAGTACGGCATCTCTGTGCTGGTTGACCGCCAGCTCAAGTCGTTGCAGCTGCTCCAGTCGCCAGGCGTGAGGCCGAGTGTCTCCCGCAGTCACGGCTTGCCGCATCGCGGCGATCGGAGTGGAAAGCTGCATCGATGGTGCGATCGGCCCAGCTAGTCCGGCTGGGGGGTGTGCAGCGCATGCTGGCGGTAGACCTGGTGCAGCGTGGTGATGAGGGCGGCGATGGCCGGTTGCTGCGCCAGATCCCGCCGCACCACAACCACATCCAGCCCGCTTGGGCAGCGCAGTAGCGGCTGCTCCAGCAGCGGCTCAGGCAGCTCGGATGGCGTATCCGGCCGGCTGATCACTGCACAATCCAAGACCCGCTCCAGAAGAAGTTGCTGCACCCGCTGACGATCGCTGCAGCGTTGCAGGAGATGGGCTGGCAAAGCGGGGTGTTCAGCCGCGCTCTCCAGATTCAGGCTGCCGCTGTCGAGCCAGCGCAGCTCGATCGGCTCACTGTGTAGGCGCAGCCACTGTGACGACAACCGCAGGCCCTTGAGCAGGCTTTGGTTGGAGCCGGCCGAGTAGAGCCCGTTGGAGTGTTTGCGAAATTCCAGCCCCAGTCGTCCACTCACTTGCCGGTAGATCCGGGAGATTGAGCTCTGGTCGCGTTGCATGAGCTGGGCCACCACGCTGGTGCTGGGGGCAATTTCCAGCAGGTCAAGCACGGGTAATCCATCCAAGAGGATGTCTGCCACAAGCAGCGTTTCGGCCTATGCAGAATCTGCATCTGGGGGCGTGGATGCTCAATCCCCAGTGGTGGGTAGGTCGCAGTGAGGTAAGGCGGGAAAGCGCAGACGTAGCAGTGCTCCGCCCCGCTGGCTCACGTCGCACTCGAGCGTGCCGTGGTGGTTCTCCATGGTGGTGCGCACCACGAAAAGACCAAGGCCACTGCCGCTCGCCTTGGTGGTTTGCAAGGGCGTTTCATCCAGGGCTTCAGGCGGCAGTCCTGGTCCGTTGTCTTCAACCGATAACCACCATTGCTCTCCTTCTCGCTTGAGGCTGATGCCGATCCAGGGATCGTTGCGGCCCTGCTCGGTGAGGGCTTCGGCGGCATTGCGCAGTAGGTTCACGATTGCGATCTGGATCTGCACGGCATCGCCATCGATCCAGGCCGGCGTGCTGAGGCGGTCAAGCTCAGTGCTGTTCACCAGCACACGGCTCACCGGGCCAGCCGTGC
>JBIIDQ010000140.1:0-5105 GCA_044238295.1 Vulcanococcus sp. | reverse complement strand
CTCAACACGCTCAGCGTCGCCTTGTCGATGGTGAGGTCCGACACATAGGCGCCCTTGGAGCCATGGGCCCGCACATCGCCGGCGGTGTCGCGAAGTTCATGGGTCACCAGAACCCGCAGGGTGCCATTGCCGTTGTCCATCACCCCGATGCCATCGGGGATGCCATTGAAGCGGTAGCCGTTGTTGCCTTGCTCACCCGCATCAATCACCTCTCGGAACACCGCACGGCCTTCTGTGCCCACCAGGAACGTCTGAGCAGGGAGGGCGGCCTCGCTCACCTGGCTGCCCAGGGTGAGGGGCAGGGTGTTGGTGGCACCGCGCAGATCCACCTCGTACACGCTCTTGAAACCATTCAGAGCGCGGCTGCTGTCGCGCTCCATCACCAGGAACACGTTGCGGGCTGCGTCGTAGGCGACATCGCCGATCTTGTCTTGGCCGGCGCGGCCGCTCAGCTGGTAGAGGTGCTCCTTGACGGGGGTACCGGTGGCGGGATCGATCGCCAGAATCCGGGTGATCTGCGAGAGACTGCGTTCTGCAACGATGCCATCGCCGTTGCTGTCCACATCCATGGGGCTCTGCACAAAGGCATAGAGCAGGCCATCCTTGGAGTTGAAGGCCATGCCTTCAATGCCACGGTTGCTCCAGCGGTTGCCATAGATCGCTGGCAGGCTGTCGATCGTTTCAGCGCCGATCATGTTGCCGTGCTGCGCTTGCAGCTGGGCTTTCTGGCCCGCAGGGATGTAGCGCTGAATCAGGTTGCCAGTGTTGAAATCAAAAATCGAAATCTGGCCGCGGTATTCGTCGCCTACGGCAAACACCTTGCGGGATGCGCCGCCGATGGTCGTTGTGAATACCGAGATGGTCTCTGAATCAATGCCGAAGGGGTCGTAGGCAAGGTTCTGGTTCGCCGTATCGATGGGGATATCGTCTTTTCCTTGCAGCTGCGGCAGGCCGGTCAGGGGTGTGCCGTCGACACGCTTCAGGCCGATTTTGCCCAGCTCGGTTATGGCGCCAGTGGCGCGGTCCATGCCCAACTTGTAGATGGTTGGCTGGAAGTCGGGATCGAGAAACTGTCGCTTGCCGGCAACCAGCGCCCCATTGGGGCCGCGGTCGGTGACGGAAAAGTAGACGTCGAGCGTTGCACTGCCAACGGTTTCGGTGCCGGCAAAGAACAGACCCGAGAGGCCGCCAGCCTGAACGCCAGAGGGGAGATTCTGGTTGCCAGCTGCGTAGGAAAGGGTATAGGAGTAGTTCTTCGCACTGGCAGTGCCGCGATCCCAGTCCTGGATGCCAGCGGAAAAGATCGAGGTGATCTTCGGGGTGGTTGTGCTGATGTCCAGCACGGCGATGCCGTTGTTTTCCTGCAGCGACACGTAGGCCGTGTTGCCATCGGCGGTGATCGCGATCGCCTCGGGCTCGATGTCCTGGGCCAGGGTGGTGGTCACCCCGGCTTTCCCCGTGATGCGGATGCCGCGGTTGCTCAGCTCTGCCTTGCGGTTGTTCCAGGCACTGAAATCAACGGTCTGCACCTGGGCCTGGCCAGGCACCACGGGCGTGGTGGCCAAATAGCCGCTGGTGTCGATCAGGGAGATCGAACCCACCGGATCAATGGTGTAAGCGGTGTTCGGCTCGCCTTCGTTGGTGAGCAGCAGCTTCTTGCCATCGCTGCTGAACTTCACCATGTCGGGCAAAGCGCCGACGGTGACGGTGCTGATGTGAACCGGCAGTGCGGGATTGGTCAGGTCATAGAACTGAACAAAGCCGTTGTCGGTCTTGACGCTGTTCTGCACAGCCACGGCCAGGAGCTTGCCGTACACCGCCGCGCTCTGCAGGGTCTGGCTGTTGTCGGCCGGAGTGGCCTTGGCCACGGCCACTGGGGAAGCAGGATTGCGCAGGTCGCTCACCACGATGGCGCCGGAGCCGCCACCCACCGTGTAGAGGTAGCCGCTGGCGGGGTTATAAGCGGAGATCTCGGCGTTGGCGTTGAGTGCCGATACGTTGATAGCCCCATTGATCGCTGTGACAGCGGGGGTCAACGAATTGAAGGTGAGGGCCACAGAGATCAGGCACGTGTTCCCATCCTTCTGCTTGCCCTGGGATGCAGGGTTAACGAAACCGGCTGCCTCTGTTTAAGGGATCACTAAATGCAGCAAGGCTTACAGGGCAGCGTTGTGCCCAATACATACGGGCGGCCTGCGCGGGCGACTTTAGATCGAGAGGGCCTGGATTCGATCCAGAACTTGTTGCCCCACCCAGAGCCGCTCGTCGGTGCTGAGCTGGTCGTAGCGGTGGCCCTCCAGCAAGGGCGACTGCGGTGAGAGGGTTTTGCTTAGTAGGGCATCGCCCTGCATGCCAAACATCGCCCGCATCAGCATGAGGCCATCGCCCAAGGCGGTTGTTCGGCCGTCACCGTCGAAATCCAGCCATTGCTCCTGCCGCCCCCGTTCGATCCAGTTGGCCACGGATGCTGAGGTGGAACGGCTCCCCATCGGTGATACTGCTTTATGCGTCAGGGCGGGGCCCTCCAATCCCATCAGATGGCGTATCACCATCAGCCCATCGGAGAGGGGCCTCACGGTGCCATCGCCATCCACATCCAGCGACCATCCCTTGGTTAGCAGAAGCCGGGGGGACGTGGCCTCAAACCCATAGCCAATCGCCGTATCCACCGGCGAGATGCTCAGGCCCGTTAGGGCATCCTCAGAAGAGAACCCTTCCGCCACCGCAAAGCGCAGGTTGCCGATGGGAAGGGGCAGCGTTGCCCCCAATTGGCCGGGCCAGGTGGCCCCGTAGGAGGCGAAGGAGATCTGCACGGAATCATGCAGGCCGCCGGTGATGGGATCCACGGCTTGATCCACAGCCGTCCAGACATCGGCGGCCAGGGTGGCTGTTGCGGAGGGTGTGAAGCCCAGAAAATGCAGATCCGTTGCGGGGTAATGCACCTGGAACGACAAGCCGGCCAGATCCTTGGCCTGATCACTGACGCTGTACGCGAGAGGCACCCTGAGCTCGCCTCCAGGAACGACCCGCAAAGGCAGGGGAGACGATTGGAGGCGCTGGAAGGCGGTGGGCGGCGGTGGGGGATCGTTATCCAGTACCACGAGCTCGAGGGGAGAGGCGCTCCAGCCCAGCTGCGGCGCCACCGGCAGATCAGCAGACCCCTGTAGCTGCGCCGAAACGATGTGCAGGTGTCCCACCTCGGTGGGTTCAAAGGCGGCGTCATCTGCCGTGGGGAGCACGAGGTTGATGCGGCTCTGGCCTGCCGGCAGGATGAACTGCATTCCCGAGCTGCTGAGATTGAGATCGTCGCTGCTCAGACGATCCTCGAACTGGGGCTGCCAGGCCAGCTGCACCTGAATCGGATCCAGCAGATCTCCGTGGCGTGACATCTCCAGTTCGATGGCCTGGCCTTCCCGCACCACCAGGGGAATGGCCGATGAGGTCAGGCTCAGACTGATGCTCACCGGGTGAAACAGATCACCCACGGGCCAAGTGCCATCAGCGAAGCTGAGCTGCTCAATGCCCCGCAGGTGATCGGTGCCCTCATGGCCGGTCATGGTCGTGGAGCGCAGGTCGATCACCTGGTCGCGCTCAAAGCGGAAATCCCCCCGCTGGCCTCGGTAGACGGCTGTATCCAGGCCGGGTCCGCCGTCGAGCCAGTCGTTGCCGCCGCCTCCTTCAAGCCTGTTGTCCGCGGCCGACCCCTGCAAGTGATCATCTGCCGCACCGCCCACCACCTGCTCGAAGCCTTCCAGTTGCCGCACGCCCGAGGCCTGCCCCTGGCTCAGGTCCACCCGCACGGATGTGGTGAAGGTGCTGTAGGAGACCAAGTCCAGGCCGGAACCGCCATCCACGCTGCCGGCGAAGTTCACGCCTTCCACCAAGCTCACACGATCATCGCCACTGGCGAGTTGGATCTGCTCCAGTTGAATGGGGAGCGTTTCTCCATCCAGCAGGGGCGGCAAATCGGGCCGCAGCTCCAGGTTGTTGCGAAGCAGGAATGGCTCCTGGAGCACCGTGCTCAGATCGGCGTAAGCCAGGGAGGCGGCACGGGCCAGCACCGCATCGCCCACGGTGCGCCCCAGGACCTGCCCATCAAGGTTGCCATCGGAGAAATGAATCCCTCCGTAGAGGCGTGAGAGACCTGCAGAGGCAACCGCCTCACTGAGGCTCCCCCAGGCCAGGGTGGTGAGCTCCTGGGGGGTGATGCCAGCTTCAAAGCGAGAACTGCCTGGCGCAAAACTGAGGTTCAGGTTGAGGGCATCGCTGCCGAAATAGGTGCGCAATACCTCCGCGGCGGCGGCGCTGAAGGTGGAATGTCCAGAGACGTATTCCGGGAACGGGGGCGACGAAGGCCCGCCTCGTTTTTGGTAAGTGTTCCAGTTCAGCAGTTCATCACCGTCCAGCAGATTGAGGTTTGCCAGGTCGCGAATCACGCGCACCGGGCGGGCAGAGGTGAAGGCAGCCTTGGCGTCCCAGGCGGCGATGCCCGCGTCTCCGACCCCCTGACCAACACTGAAGAACAGTTTGATTTGTTCGCTGAGTGACAGTGGTTGGCGATCAGCTAGCAGAGACGTGATCGCCATCCAGGCGCCCGGTGGGAACGCTGTGCCGGCCCCACTCTCCCAGAATTCAGCGATTAGCTTCTGCTCATCCGTGAGGTTGCGCTGCAGATCCACCACCTCTTGGGCCTGTTGCACAAAGGCGGGGTTGATCAACTCCCCCACCATCCAGTGCTGATTGGCGGGGTCGCGGATCTCGTAGCTGCCGGTGATTTTCAGCTGGCCATCACGGCTGGTCCAGTCCTGCAGGAGCTCCAGGCTGGCAGAAGCCAGGCTGACTTCAGCTAGATCACCTGATACCAGAAGAAACGGTTCTGGACCCGCTGGTCGCCACTGGGTGATGTCTGTGGTGGCAAAGGCCGGAAGCGTGCCCCACGCCGGGGTGAGGTACTTCTGAAGAGGTGCCGTGGGATCGTCGATCGGCACGTGTTCCGGCCACCATGCCGTGATCTCACGGGTGCTGACAGGTGAAGCTGCCGGTGAACCCGAAGCCCAGGGGTCAAGAGCTGGCAGGGCTTGCAACTCCTGCTGAACCGCTGCCAG
>JBIIDQ010000139.1:0-5116 GCA_044238295.1 Vulcanococcus sp. | reverse complement strand
AACGCAGAGGTGACCACCACCGACGACACCATCGTCGTCAACGGCAAGACGATCAAAACCTTCTACGACCGCAACCCCGCCAACCTCCCCTGGAAGGAGTGGGGCGTGGATCTGGTGATCGAGTCCACCGGCGTGTTCAACGACGACGTGGGCGCCAGCAAGCACTTCGAGGCCGGTGCCAAGAAAGTGATCCTCACCGCCCCCGGTAAGGGCGCCAAGGTGGGCACCTTCGTGGTGGGCGTGAACGCCGACCAGTACCGCCACGAAGACTGGGACATCCTGTCCAACGCCAGCTGCACCACCAACTGCATGGCCCCGATCGTGAAAACGATCGACCAGGCCTTCGGCATCGTGAAGGGCACGATGACCACCACCCACAGCTACACGGGTGACCAGCGCATCCTCGATGCCGCCCACCGCGACTTGCGTCGCGCCCGCGCCGCCGCCGTGAACATCGTGCCCACCAGCACCGGCGCCGCCAAGGCTGTAGCTCTGGTGTATCCCGAAGTGAAGGGCAAGCTGAGCGGCATCGCCCTGCGCGTGCCCACTCCCAACGTGTCGGTGTGCGACATGGTGTTCGAGACCGGCCGCGACACCAGCGCTGAGGAAGTGAATGCCGTGCTCAAGGCCGCTTCCGAGAACGGCATGAAGGGGATCATCAAGTACTGCGATCTGCCCCTGGTGTCGAGCGACCACGCCGGCACTGACGAGAGCACCATCGTCGACGCCGATCTCACCCTGGTGATGGGCGGCAACATGGTGAAGATTGTCTGCTGGTACGACAACGAGTGGGGCTACAGCCAGCGCGTTGTCGACCTCGCCGAGATCGTGGCCAAGAACTGGAAGTGATGGCATACCGGCTTCTGCCGGCTCCGCCCTGAATCCTGATCAGCCGCTCCCTCTGGGGGCGGCTTTTTTAGTGCTGCAGCGTTGGGTTCAGGTTGTGGTGGCGCTCAGTGGAAATGGCAGAAGCCAGCACTGCCCGTGGGAAGGGGCTGGTTGTTCTCCTGCCAGCGCAGAGCACCTGGATCGGCCTCCACGAGCGTCCCGATGCGGCTCGAGCCAGGCAAGGCCTGTAGCAGGGCTTCAGCCCAGGCGGGTTCCAACGCCAGGATCAGCTCGAAGTCTTCGCCGCCGCTTAGGCACCAGTGCTCCCCTTGCTCCAGCTGTGCCAGCTCCGGATCAACCGGCAGGGCTGATCGTTGCAACACCGCACCGCAGCCACTGGCAACGCCAATGGCTGCCACCGCTGCCGCCAGCCCATCGCTGCTGTCGGTGCCTCCAATGCGCCAGGGGTGCCCTGAGGGTTGGCTGCGGGTGAGGGCCGCTACGGCATCCAGCCGCGGCTGCGGCCGCTGGTGGGCTGCGATCGCCCGTTTCTGGAGGGTAGAGCTCAGTTGGCTGGTCTCGTTGGGCTCGAGCTCCTCCAGCAGCAGAGCCAGGCCCAGCCGGCTCAGCCCGTGGGGGCCGGTGCTCACCAGCCAGTCGCCACGCCGGCCATCACTGCGCCGGATGGCTCCTCCCCCTGGTCCCACGTGCCCGAGGGCGGTGATCGAGAGCAAGCGTTCGCTGCCGCTGCTGCAGTCGCCCCCCAGGAGGACGCCCCCGTACTGCTGCAGAGCCTCCTGCAAGCCCTGATACACCCCCTCTACCCATGCCCATGGCGTGTGGCCTGGGGCTACCAGAGCCACGGTGATCCCAGCCACGGAGGTGCACCCCATCGCTGCCAGATCGGAGAGGTTGGCGGCTGCAGCTCGCCAGCCCAGCGCTCTGGCCGGGATTGTGGCGTCGCTGAAGTGAACGCCCTCCACCAGCACATCGGTGTTCACCACCAGCTGGCGGCCGCTTGTTTCGCTCAGCAGTGCCGCATCGTCGTCGAACTGGCCGGGTGGAGCGAAGGCGGCTAGGCGCCTCAGCAGCTCCCACTCCCCCAGATCGCTCAGCAGCACTGCGCTCAGGCGTGGGGTTTGAGGTTGTCGGCGCCTTCGATCACCCGCGCCTTCACGATGCCATCGCTGATGCCCAGCTCCTCGAGCACCTCAAAACCATCCACCACATAGCCGAAGGCGCTGTAGCGGCCATCCACCAGGTTGAGGCCGGCGGGGGTGAGTTCGGCTTCGTAGAGGAAGAAGAAGAACTGCGACGAACCGTCGTTGAGGGCTTCATCGGAGTGGGCCCAGCCCAGGGTGCCCAGGGTGGCGAAGGGCAGCACCGGCTGGGCGGTGAAGAGGCCCAGATCCTCGAAGGTGGCGTTGTAGAAGGGCGCCTCTTCCCCCGGAACCATGATTTCCAGGGGAACGGTGCGCTCGCTCTTGGTCTTCGGATCGATGTAGCCGGTTTCCGGACCCTTGGGATCGCCCGTTTGCAGCACGTAAAAGTCTTCGGCGCGGGTGAATGGCAGGCCGTCGTAGAAGCCCTTCTGCACCAGATCCACGAAGGCTCCGGCGGTGATCGGAGCGTTGTACCCATCCACCACGGCGGTGAGCTTGCCCTGGGTGGTTTCGATCTCCACGGTGGCCCGGCCGAGCAAGCGGGGCAGATCGGCGAATTCAGCAGGGATCTCAAAGGGGAAGTCGCCCACGAGCAGCGCCTCCAGTTGGCCGATGCTGCTGAGGGCGGCGCGGCGGGCATCCAGGAAGGCGTCGCGATCGCTCACTTCCGTGGCGGCGGCCACCGCCTGTACCTGGGCGTCCAGCTGATCCAGCACGATGCTGGCTTGGGCCTGATCGTTGGCCGGGAGGCTGTCGAGAATGGCCTGACGCCGGCTGCTCAGCAGGGTCTGGCTGCGGCGGGCCGTTGTGGTGAGGGCGCTCCAGCGTTTCGCCCGCAGGTCATCGCTGGTGCTCTCCAGCCGGTGTTGCAGTTCCTGCAGATCGGGCTGATCAATGGGAAGGGCATTGCGCAGGATCGCCGTGGGGTCCTTCACGGCATTGCCTGGCGGCAGGGCGGCGTTGGCCGGGGCGACTCCGATCGGGCAGATCAGGGCAAGCACCACCAGAGCGGCTAGGAGCCAGCGCTTGAGATCCATGCTGCAGCCTTGTCTCTGCCGGGACTCTGCCACAGCCGTACAATCCCGCCTGAACCGTTCTGCCGGAATGATCTCGAGCAACGACTTTCGAACCGGCACAACGATTGAGATCGATGGCCAGGTCTGGCGCGTTGTTGAGTTCCTGCACGTGAAGCCTGGCAAAGGCTCGGCTTTCGTGCGCACCAAGCTGAAGGCGGTGCAAAGCGGCAACGTTGTGGAGAAAACCTTCCGCGCTGGCGAAACGGTGCCCCAGGCGCAGCTCGAGAAGGCTGTGCTCCAGCACACCTACATGGAAGGCGACGACTACGTCTTCATGGACATGGCTTCCTACGAGGAGACGCGCCTGACCGCCAAGCAGATCGGCGATCAGCGCAAATACCTCAAGGAGGGCATGGAGGTGAACGTCGTGTACTGGAACGGCAAGCCCCTGGAGGTGGAATTGCCCAACTCGGTGGTGCTGGAAATCACCGAAACCGATCCCGGCGTGAAGGGCGACACCGCTACCGGCGGCACCAAGCCGGCGATCGTGGAAACCGGTGCTCAGGTGATGGTTCCCCTCTTCCTTTCTGTGGGCGAGAAGATCAAGATCGACACACGCACCGATAGCTATCTCGGCCGCGAGAACTGATCGCCATGCAACTCGATCACAGCCAGCTGCGTGAACTGATCGCACTTCTTGGTGATAGCGATATCCAGGAGCTCAAGCTCGAAGGTGATGACTTCCGGCTTGAGCTGCGTCGCAATTTGCCGGCCAGTCAGCCCCAAGTGGTGATGCAGGCTGCTCCAGCAGCCATGGCCCCCGCGGCACCGCCTGCCCCTGCAGGTCCTTCCGCTGCACCCCCGCCCGCTCCGGCTGTGCGTGGTGATCTGGTGGAGATCACGGCGCCGATGGTGGCAACCTTCTATCGCTCACCCTCCCCCGGCGATCCACCGTTTGTGGAGCTCGGTGCCCGCATCAATGTCGGTCAGACCATCTGCATCCTCGAGGCGATGAAGCTCATGAATGAGCTGGAGTCGGAAGTGAGTGGCGAGGTGGTGGAGATCCTGGTGGAGAACGGCACCCCCGTGGAATTCGGTCAGGTGCTGATGCGGGTTAAGCCCTAACCCAGCTCCAGTGCCGTCTCCAGGGCGGCACGCATGCTTTCCGCCCGGGCGATCCCGCGCCCTGCGATCCTGAATCCCGTGCCGTGATCCGGTGAGGTGCGCAGAAAGGGCAGACCGAGGCTGGTGTTCACCGCCTGGTCAAAGGCCAGCAGCTTCACCGGGATCAGGCCCTGGTCGTGATACAGCGCCAAGTAGCCGTGGGCTGCGTTGCCTGCGTCTTGGTCGAGTCCCTGCCAAGCCCGGCCTGCCTCCAGCCAGCAGGTATCCGGTGGGAGAGGTCCGTCCAGCGTCACCTTGGGGTGCTGTTGCCGCCAGTGCTCCAGGGCAGGGATCAGCCAGTCGCTTTCCTCGCGTCCCAGCTGACCGGCTTCGCCGGCATGGGGATTCAGGCCTGCCACCGCCAGCCGTGGCTCTGCCGTGAACCGTTGGCAAAAGGCCAGCAGCACATCCAGTTTGCGGGTGATGCGTGTGGCATCCAGCCGTGATGGAACCTCCGCCAGCGGGATGTGGGTGGTGGCCAGCAGGGTGTTGAGGCGCCAGCCGTTGTTCAGGGAGCGGGCGGTGAACAGCATCGAGGCTTCTGCAACGCCGGCCAGTTCAGCCAGCCGTTCCGTTTGCCCCGGGTATCGGTGGCCGGCCGCGTGCCAGGCGTGTTTGGCAATCGGTGCGGTGACCAAGGCCTGGCAATGGCCGCTCTGCACCTGTTCCACCGCTGCGCTCAGCCAGTGGAAGCTGGCATCACCGCTGGAGGCGCTGGATTGGCCTGGCTCGAGCGGTTGCTCCAGGGGCAGATCCAGCACATCGAGGTTCGCTGGGTCTACAAGGGCTTCAGGGCTGCAGGCCCGCAACTGCTGGTAGCTGCGTTCCAGCCAGCGGCGGCAGCCCACCAGTCGTGGCGCCGGTTGATCGGCTGGCCAGTGGGCCAGTGCTTTGAGGGTCACCTCTGCGCCGATCCCTGCCGGATCCCCGAGGGAAATCGCTAGG
>JBIIDQ010000138.1:0-5132 GCA_044238295.1 Vulcanococcus sp. | reverse complement strand
CTTCCTGGCCGGTGCACTTAAAGCACGCGAGCAGGTCGGAATCGAGGGGAACGTAATCAGGAGTCCAATACGTGTCGCGGTACTCCTTAACCCCAGCGTCGTACTTCTTAGCCATGGAGAATCTCCGATTGGGTCGAGGGAAATGAGTCAGAGGATGGAACGGCCCTCAGGGGCGCGTTTCAGGCCTCAGTCCTTCGAACCAACGAAGCCAGCGCTGCTGTTCAGAGCAGGCTCCACTTCACGGTGGGGACGAGCAATGATGTGAGCGGCGACCAGGCCATCACCCACGCGCTCGCAGGCATCAGCGCCGGCACGAACGGCAGCGTTCACAGCGCCGGTTTCACCACGGACGAGAACGGTCACGTAACCGCCGCCCACGAATTCACGGCCGATAAGGCGCACTTCGGCGGCCTTGGTCATGGCGTCAGCGGCCTCGATCGCGGGGACCAGACCCCGGGTCTCGATCATGCCGAGGGCGATGCCCATGGTTTCGTTAGCCATTACCTGCTCCTGGAGGAGGGGTGGAATGTTCGCCAGCAACCTTGCTCGGCCGTTGATCCCCCCGTCAAGCCATTTAGGGCTTTGTGACCATCACTGTCTGCTCATCCACTGATAAGGCCGCCTGATCAGTGCATCACAAAACTTTGGAGATGCTTCTGTCCGCGTCTGCCGATTCAGGCCAAAACGGTTGCGCAGGTCACCACGGTCAGAGGGGTTCGGCCTCCGAGACGTACGCCACGCCACCGTAATAGTTCAGGAGCGGCGCCACCTTTTCGCGCAGCGTCTCCAGCACGTTGGGCTCGCAAAAAACAATCACATGGGCATTGGCGCCGAGGCCGCTGAAGTCCATCGCTTCGGACACGGCTCCACGGGGGCCTTGCCCCGTGACGTGGCGCATCACGGTGTAACCAGGCGAGCCCGACTGCTTGATCGCCTTGATCAGAGCATCCAGCTCCGGCTCACTCACCACAAAATCAACGCGTTTCATCGGATCAACCTGCTGCAGAAGGAATCACCCGATTCACCAAAGCCATATAGAGAGGAATGCCCACGATGATGTTGAAGGGAAATGTGAGTCCCAAGGCGGTGGAGATGTAATAGCTGGGGTTCGCCTCCGGCACGGTCATGCGCATCGCTGCCGGCACCGCGATGTAAGAGGCGCTGGCGCAGAGCACCACAAACAACAGGGCATTTCCTGGCTCTAGTCCCAGGCTGCGGGCGATCAACACACCCACCAAGGCGTTGAAGAGCGGCAGCACGACCGAGAAACCGATCAGGAAGGTGCCGGCGTTGCGCAGATCGCGCAGGCGCTGGGCCGCCACGATCCCCATGTCGAGCAGGAAGAAGCTCAGGGCGCCATAGAAGAGCTTGTCGGTGAAGGGCAGCATCTTCTCCACGCTGTTGGGGCTGTTGGCCGCGGTGAGGTATCCGATCACCAGGCTTCCCACCAGCAGATACACCGAGCCGTTGAGAAAGGCTTCATGCAGCACGGCACGCCAGCGCATCGGCCCATCGTCTGGCCGGTTTTGGCGGGCCGCCAGCTTCACCAGCAACAGGCCCACGATGATCGCGGGCGATTCCATGAGGGCCAACGCCGCCACCATGAAACCGTCGTGGGGAAGATTTTGCGTTTCTAAAAAGCTTTCAGCGGTGATGAACGTCACCGCACTGATCGATCCGTAGGTGGCTGCAATCGCAGCGGCGTTGAAGTTGTCGAGCTTCAGGCGCAACAGCAGATAGCTGTAGATCGGCACCGCCAGCGACATCGCAATGGCGGCGGCGATGGTGGGCAGCACGGGGCCACTCACGCCGCTGTGCTGCAGTTCCAGGCCCCCCTTGAAGCCAATCGCCAGGAGTAAGTACAGCGAGAAGAGCTTGGGGAGTGGTGCTGGGATCTCCAAGTCGGAGCCCACCAGAACAGCAATCACCCCGAGAAAGAAAAACAGCACCGGCGGCGTGAGCAGGTTCTGCAGCACCAGGCCTGGGTCCAAGTCCGCCTCGTTCTGAGCCCTTCACGCTAGGGCGGGCAACGCCATCTGTTCGCGCACGCACACAGTGCTCAGGCTGAAGGTTGTTCAGCCTTGAAAGCGTCTTTACGGTTAAGCCGAGGCAGGAACCCCTGGAGCTTGTTCGGGGGGTGGAATGTTCAACCCGTCCCTGCCTCTTCCATTTGCAGTCCGGCGTCTGGCTGAAGGCCACAATGGCCCCCTTGACCGGGTCAGTGTTTGATGCGCCCCACCGCTCCCAGGCCTGTGCTGGTGATTGCCAGCGGTAATGCCTACAAGGTGGCTGAGATCAGCGCCATGTTGGATGCGGTGGATCTTGAGGTGCGTCAGCAGCCTGATGGCCTCGACATTGAAGAAACAGGAAGCACCTATCTCGAGAATGCGCGCTTGAAAGCCAGCGCAGTGGCCCAGCTCACCGGCCAGTGGGCCCTGGCCGACGATTCGGGCTTGGAAGTCGACGCCCTGGGCGGCGCCCCCGGCCTCTACTCGGCCCGCTATGCCCCCACGGACCACGAGCGGATCCACCGCCTCCTGCATGAGATGGGCTCGACCCCTTATCGCAGCGCCAGCTTCAACAGCGCCATGGTGCTGGCCGATCCCAGTGGCACGCCAGTGCTCGAGGCCCAGGGCATCTGCCGCGGCGAGATCCTCACCACGGCGGCGGGGCATGGCGGCGGCTACGACCCGATCTTCTGGGTGCGGGAAGCAGGCATGACCTATGCCCAGATGGGGCAACACCTCAAGGACAAACTGGGTTCACGGGGCAAAGCGGCGCGGGGCCTGGCTCCTCAGCTCAAGCAGTTGCTCGGTTTGGTCTGAAGCTGATGGGTCTGGCCTAAAGCCGATCAGCGGGCGGCGCGGCGGTTGATCTGCTCCACCGCACGCATGGCTGCAGCCGCGGCTTCCTCCACATCGCCTTCCCATCCCGCCAGGGTGAGGCGGCCGAAGGCACCCACGGCCTTCACATCCACCACGGTGATGTTGCTGGCTTTCTCGGCTTCGTTGGCCGCCAGCAGCACATAGCCGGCGGGCTCGGTTTCCAGGATGAACATGCTCATCCCCGCCTGGATCATCGAGCCGCGGCGGTTCTGTCGATTGATCAGTACCGCGTGGTCGGGGGTGAGGGCACGGATGATCTCCGTCCAGGTCACGCTGCAGCGGCTGCGTTGCTCCACGCTGCTGCCGATCGCCTCGAGCACCACATCGCCGGAGTGGAGCACGTTGCTCTGATCGCGGTGATAGAGCGCCAGCGAGCCGAAGGCCCGCTCCACGATCATCTGGCCCAGGCGCACCGTGCTCGCCTTCAGGGCGATGTCGGTGACCCGGTGCACCGCCATGCCGGGAGATACCTCCAGCCACAGACAAGCATCGCCTGGGATCGGCAGGAAGCCCTGGCTCACCGTTCCCATGTAGGCCGCCAGTTGCGGCTGCAGGGAATCGAGAAACACATAGGTGCGCAGCTCGATCGATTCCACCGCGCTGGCCTGGCTGACCAGCCGCGCTTCGCTGTCGGTGGTGATCACACAGCTGGCGGCTGAGGGATGCAGTTCGTCGAGCGGCGTGCCGCTGCCACTGAATCCCAGATTCGTACCCGTGATCTGCACTGCAGAGGAGGCTCGCCTTGGGATCCGCTGCGGCAAGGCGAAGACTGCTCTTCAATGCGGCGCGATCTTACTGCTCTGCATTCGGTTCTCCCTTGCTGACGCAGCGCTGCAACGGTGCTCAATCGCACAACCGCTGTCGGTGGCGCCGTTATCACAGGTCACCTGCGGAGCCATTCATGCTCAGCTCCTCGACGCGCCTAAAGCTGCAGCAAATTGTTGATCGCATCGGTCGAGGGGATCTGGTGACCCTCGATGAACGGATCTATTTGCAGAAATTTGCGGATCGCCATCGCATCGTGGCGGATTGGTTGCGGCAGGCCCGGCGCCAGCAGCTAGCCGCCAGCGGCGATGGCCTCGATCGCCTCCTGGCACAGCTCGATCTTGGCGATCCGGAGCCTGGTCCATCGTTTCGGCCCGACCCGGAAGACCCCGGTGATCTGGGTGATTGGTTCGGTCAGGCGCCGGATTGGTTGCGGCGCAGCTGATCAGACCCTTCTGAACCCCTTGCGCCTCGCGTTGCAGCCGGTACCGTCCGGCCATACCCGCAGAAGAGCCCGTGGCCGCTAAGCGTTCCGCCTCCGCCGCTTCCGCTAAAGCTTTGCAAGACGGCGCTGACCTCAACGCCGAGCAGACCCTTGCCCTGGTGGGGATGGGCCTGATGCAGAAGATGGCCGCAAGCGGCGAGCTGCCCTGGATCTGGAGTGACGCTGAGGACGGTGGCAACTGTGATGTGGCGGCGCTACGTCAGCGCCTGGAGCTCACCCAGCTCGCTCTGCAGACCGGCGCTCCCCTCAGCACCGCTGAGGTCACCTATCTGATGGGAGCACGCCCTGGCAGCGCCGAGGTGGAGCGTGGTGGCCTGCGGGCCCGCCGGGTCAGTCGCAATGTCTGGAAGCTCAGCGAAGCCCGCGGCTCCGAGCGTCGCGGTGAGGTCACCCCCTTTGGCAGCTTCAACGACGGCCGCCGCCGCTTCGCCTAATCGAGCTCAGGGCATTTCGCCACCGGCACTGATTTCTCGATCCCAGGCGGTGATGAGCTGATCCTTTAACGCGGCCGCCTGGGCGAGGGCTACATCAAGCCCGCCCCACCAGTTGATCAGGGCCACGGGCACTGGCATGGCGTTGCACTCCAGCTCAAACGACTGGATGGTGTCTTCGCCATCCACCAGCACCGTGATCGAAAACTCCAGCAGCCCCTGTCGCCAGGGGTGAAGGGTCACGGTGGTGACATTCCCCAAGGCAAAGGAACCAACCTCGATCGACCACCACGGCCCCTGTGGAACCTGGCTGAGGGCGTGATCGGGCTGGTCAATTTTGGGCCAGCCTCGCTGCACCAGTTGCTGCAATAACTGGTTGAGGGTCGCGCGCATCGGCCCTCCCTCCGCAGCGTTCCTCCGTCATGGCACTGATGTGGTGCTGCGGGCAAGGGCGACCCGAGGCATTCTTGGGCCAGATCTCCTGCAGGCCCCTCGATCGGTGCTGTTCAACATCGCCAGGCGGCTGCTTGGAAAGCCCCTGCCCCG
>JBIIDQ010000137.1:0-5137 GCA_044238295.1 Vulcanococcus sp. | reverse complement strand
CCATCATTTCTACTGGCGGCAGCTCCGGGATTGGAAGGCATCGCTACCCGTGGAGGCGATGAAGCCCGATGCGCTCAAGGCCTACGGCCGCCTGTGTGCGTCGGTGCTGGCGCGGGCCCATGCCCGCTCCGGGGACCGCTTTGCCCTGGCAGAGCTTCTCGATGACCAGAACGTGATCGATCGCTCTCTCAGTGCGGATGCGGTGGCCTACGCCCAGCAGGTGGGGCGCGACCATTTGCGGTTGCTGGAAGCGATGGCGTCTGGTCGCCTCAGCAGCTAAAACGACGCGCTGAGTTGCATCCCGGCAGCCAGGATTCCGGGAACCTGTTCAGCACTGCCGCTGGGATTGAAGATCCACTGCAGCGTTGGTTGCACGCTCAAGCTTTGACTGAGCTGAATCCGGTATCCCACCTCCAGCACACCCTCATAGGAGCTGCTGCTGAGTTGGTTGCTCAAACCACCTCGGCCGATTCCGAGCAGGGCCACATCCATGGGCCGGCTTGGGAGCGGCCCTTGAACCACAATGCCGCCCCCCACAAACGTGGGGGCCACCACCAGCGAGGCATCCGGTGAGTAAGAGGCTCCCAGCCAAACCCGCTCGCTCAGGCCCAGGGGTAGGCCGCTGGGCACTGTGATGCTGCCGTAGACACCATTGCCGTTTTCACTGGTGAGGAAGCCCCCCAGGCTGAGCAGCCCGTCATGGAGCTGGTTGGCCACGGTCACGGGGCTGGGGCACGTGGTCTGCTGGTTGCGCCAGCGCACAACGCCCCGATCAGTGCGGCAGGCCTGCAAGGGGCCAGCGCCCATCGAGGCTGGTTTGAAATCCACCTGCAAAAACTGAGCCGTGCCGGTGTTGGATCCCAGGGCGCCCTCATTCAGGCCAAGCCAGCGGGAGAGGGTGTCGGTGTTGTTCAGATCAAAGACGCCGTAGCGCACGCTTAGTTCTGGGTTTGCTTGGGCCGTCACCACGGCGCCATAGGCGCTGTAAGGGTTGATGGGCAAGCCTTCAACGTTGATGTTGAGCGTGTTGTTGAAGGTGGAGTTCACATAGTTGCCAAGCACCGGAACCTCCACGAAATCAGGGTTGATCGGAAGGATCCCGGCTTTCACGCTGAGCCAGCCATCACCGCTCTGGCGTTCAATGGCCAGCTCGGAGAGGTAAAACCCGGCTGGATATGCCACCTGCTGGAGTGGAAAGAGGGCGCCGACGGCGCTGTTGTAGAAGGCGTCGCCGGCGTCGTGGTTCACCGTCAAGCTGAGCTGCCAGTGATCAAGCTCTTGCCAGCTGTTGCTGGGTCGGGTGAGGCCTGAGCTCAGATCCAAGTTGAGCGTGCTCTGCTGAATCCAGCTGCCCGCAGAGCGCTCGCCGCCCAGGGGGTTGAACAGCGGTTCAGCGGTCACGCTCAGCTGGAGTTGCATCCATGCCGGCAGGCTGAGCAGCTCTTGCAAGTTCAGCCAACCGTCGGCCAGGTCCAGCTGCTCGGGGGTTTGGGCGAAGGCCTGGCTGCACGGTCCGGCCAGCGCTACAGCAGCACACAAGGCCCAGCCACTGTGAACCAGCCAACCGCGGGGGCGTTGCTGGCGCATGGCTGGGCCTTCGGTGCGGCCACAGGATCTGTCCTGTGGCCGGATTTGGCAAGGCAGTGATCAGCCCTTCTTGCTGCGGCTCTTCGCTTTGGGCTTGGGGCTCTCAGCTGTAGGGGCCGTGTTCACCGCCTGGGTGTGGGTGGGGCCGTCGTTCACAACCACACTCACCACGCGGCCGCCCTGGCGGATCACCCGCTGCAGCGCCTCGTTCATGCGGCTGAATGGCACGCGTGTGGTGTAAGCGCCGTGACGCAGGAAGCGGTTGTTGGCGATGCCGGTGGCCGTGATTGTCACGACCCGGCTGCTCTCGCTGGCGGCGCCGGCGCTGGGGCTTGATACCAGAAGCTCCTGGCTGCGGAAGCCATAGGCCGGGGTGCCATCAATTCGGCGATCGTTGGGGATGTCACCGGTGGGCAGTTCACCGCTGGAGGACACTTCGGCGCGGAACGGTCCATCGGTGCTGATGTGGGCGTATTGCGCTGCTGTGGGGGCTTGGGCCCAGCTGGCGGCAGAGCTGCTCACCCGCACGGCGCTGCCGGCACCGGCAACCGCGATCGGGCGGTTCTGATGCAGAGCTTGGCCCAGCTTGAATTGGGTTCCGCTGCCGTCACCCTTCACGGAGGCCGCAGCGCCCCGGGCCAGTTGCATCAGCCAGGAGAACTGACGGCCTTCATGGCCTGCTGAGTAGTTCCAACCGTGCATGTGAGGCACGTTGTCGTTGCCAAAGTTGCGGTTGTATTCAGCGCTATCGAGATAGGAATCAATCTCGGCGTCATAACCCTGCTCCTGCAGGATCGTGAAGTGGTGCAGCATCTCCTCTTTGTTCTGGGGAGCGCGGCCGAGCAGATGTTTGTGGTTGAGCTCGATGAAACGATAGGGGTTGCAGTTCTCAAAGAAGCGCGAACGGTAGAGGGCGCTCCGAGCCACGGTGCGCACCAACTCGCGCACGTTCAGGTAACCGTTGCGAAACAATGATTCAGCGCCATCAAGGCGCTCATTGTTCATCAGATATTGGCCGCCCAGCACCTGCTGATACACAGCACGGATGATCGCGTTCTGGTCATCGGTGGAGGCGTGGGGCCGACTTTCCTTGTTCAGGCCGGGTGCAAAACGCTCGATGCCCAGGGCAGGTGCTTGAACGAGAGACATAACGGTCGGGCTCGCTAGAGGGAATCCGGCAGGACCGTAGATGCACCAATTGGGCCTGTCAGCCAAACATTGCGAGCTCTTTACGGGAGGTTTCGCAATCGGCAACCTTCCGAGTTAGCTCGCCTCAACGTTGGTCTGGGGAGAGACCTCAGCAGGGCAGAATCTCTTCGAGCACCTGACCACTGCTGCACACCGTGCGACAGCAGCGTTGTTCCTGGCGACTCAGCTTGCGTGCAGCGATGTAGGCCAACAGGGGGTTGGGATAGGTCTTGCTGGTGCTCCAGTTGCCGTCGTTGGTTTGGAACAGCACTTGGGTTTGCATCGCGCTCCGCTTCCAGTCATCCACTGGGCCGGACCCTATGGAGCGGTGGGTGCCCCCTCTTGTAGCAGCGGTTACCGAAAAACGAATCGTTTCAACGACCTCTGAGACTGGCTTGGGCCTGCTGCAGCTGTTCGGCGATTTGCTGGCAACGGGTGCCTTGGCGCACCTGTGGCTCAGCGCTTCGCACTTCAAGCTGGGCTTCGCGGCTGCGGCTGCAGTTCCAGGAGGCGAGCACAGTCACGCGCTGGGCCATGGGTAGGCCGCAGTTCGGCCTGTCGGCGGCTAAAACCTGCGTGGCACCGCTCACAGACGGGTCGACCACAAGCCCCAGCTGTTGCAGCGGCTCGGCTAGCGCATCCACCAAAGCGTCGCTGTCTACGCTGGCAATCCAGGAGAACAGGGCCATACACGCTTCCGGGCACGGCAGAAGCTAAGAGCAAGATCCTGCAGTGTTCAAGTGCTTTTCAGCACACAATTCTGAAGAGAACCTGAAGGGGTCATGGCTTGAAGCGCCATCGGAGTCGTTCGCCTGCGTGAAAGGGAACCAGGCGGCTGGGCTGATCGGTTCCATTGGCTAGTTCCAGAATGGCGGGCAATCCCGGCCCATCAGCGTCTGGTTCGCACCGCTCCAGGGTGATGGTGCCGGTATTCAGGGGGAGTCCGTAGAAGTGAGGTCCGTTCAGGCTGGCGAAGCTTTCCAGTTGTTCGAGAGCGTTGTGATCGTCGAAGACCTCGGCGTAGCTCTCGAGTGCATAAGGCGCGCAGTAGATCCCCGCGCAGCCGCAACTGCTTTCCTTGGCGTGGCGCAGATGGGGCGCCGAATCAGTGCCCAGAAAGAACTTTGTGTTGCCCGAAGTAGCGGCAGCGCGCAGCGCGAGCCGATGCTGTTCCCGTTTGGCCACCGGCAGGCAATACATGTCGGGCCGTAATCCCCCCTGAAAGAGGGCATTGCGGTTGATGTGAAGGTGGTGTGGTGTGATCGTGGCCGCCAGGTTGGCGGGGCCTTGTTCTACAAACCGCACCGCATCGGCGGTGGTGATGTGCTCGAGCACCACCTTCAACGTCGGATGGCGATCCAGCAGCGGTTTGAGCTGCCGTTCGATGAACACCGCCTCTCGATCGAAGATGTCCACGGCCGGGTCGGTCACCTCGCCGTGGATCAGCAGGGGCATGCCGATGCGCTCCATGCAGGTGAGCACAGCGCCGATGTGGGCAAGATCCCTCACTCCGGCATCCGAGTTCGTGGTGGCACCAGCTGGATAGAGCTTGGCCGCGGTGAACACACCCTCCGCAAATCCCCGTTCCAGCTCGGCAGGCTCGATCGTTTCGGTGAGGTAGGCCGTCATCAGCGGTGTGAAGCTGGCTGCGGTTCCGCTTCCGGCGCTGCGCTGCAGGGCCGCAAGGATCCGCTCTCGGTAGGCGCTCGCCTGAGCCACCGTGGTGATCGGTGGCTTGAGGTTGGGCATCACAATCGCCCGCGCGAACTGCCGGGCGGTGTGGCCCACCACCGCCTGCAGCAGCTCCCCATCGCGCAGGTGCACGTGCCAATCGTCAGGCCTGCGGATGGTGAGGGTTTGCTCTGCCCTGCTCACGTCCATCGCGGTGAACGGCTCTGAAGTTGCGTTGCTTCTAGTTTGTTCCTTGATGGAGCCTTCCGATCAGCTGGTGGCAATCCGGGTCCAGCCCCGTGCCAGCCGTGAGCGAATTCAGGGTTTGCGTGGGGAGGCGATCGCCATCCAGCTGAAGGAGGCACCGGTGGATGGTGCGGCTAATGCTGCGCTGCTCAAGCTGTTAGCTCACCACCTAGGCGTGCCCATGAGCTCCATTGAGCTCGTCTGAGCTCGTCCGCGGAACAACGGGCCGCTCGAAATGGATTCGAGTGCAGGGTTGGAGTGCGCAGCGGGTTAGAGCCGCACTGCTTGGCTCTGCCGGGTGAGTAAGGGGGTGAGCGCGTTGTGCAAGGGCCAGGGCTCACCAGATAGCCCTGGCCCCAATGGAAGACCTGTTGTTGGTATTGATCAGTCACGCGCAAGCCGGCGGTCTCTACGGGGTGATGCACCATGGGACCTGCCTCGAGGC
>JBIIDQ010000324.1:0-5153 GCA_044238295.1 Vulcanococcus sp. | reverse complement strand
TCGCAGCTGAGTTCCAGGGTCTTGCCTTCCTTGGCCTCCAGTGGGATCAAAACGGACGTGCCTGCGCGAGCGTTGCCCGGTTCTTTGAACTCCTCCCCGGGATCGTGCAGAACGAGGGTCCGCCGATCGCCCTTCTGGCCGACTTCTCCTCCCGCTATCTGGCGCGTGTTGATCTGCCGAGCCCTGATGAGCACAGCTGGTTCACCACCGCGCTGGTGCTTGGCCATGGCGTGAGGCCCCGGCCCGTTGGGCCTAATCATTCCCCGCTGTTCAACCCCCTGATCTGGATTGCGGACAAAGAGGGTGACTTGCCTCCATGGCTAGTGGTCAACAACCCCAGGCTGCGACCGATCACGGTTCCCAATCCCGATCGCAACACCCGCCGCCAAGTTGCTCCCACCCTCGTTAAAGGCCTACCAGGGGCCGCAACGTCCACCGAGGAGGTCCTGCGAGCCGCAGAAAACACCTTGGTTGAGCAGTGCGAAGGATTGCTGCTGATCGACATGGTGGCCATTACGGACCTCTGCAGGCGGGAGGCCGTAGCGATTACGGAGTTAGGGGATGGCATCCGCCGCTTCAAGCTTGGCGTCACCGAAAACCCCTGGGCCCAGCTGAACCGCGAGCACATCCGTCAGGCGGACCAAACCGTCAGCCACCGGATCAAGGGCCAAGACCATGCGGTGACCAAGATGCTGGACATCGTCAAACGGGCGGTGATTGGCCTGACCGGTGAGCAGGGCAAGCTCGGCCGCCCGCGAGGTGTTGCTTTCTTGGCCGGGCCCACTGGTACTGGCAAAACCGAATTGGCCAAAACCATCACCGAGCTGTTGTTTGGCGATGAGGGGGCCTATATCCGATTTGACATGAGCGAGTTTGCCGCTGAGCACTCCGATCAACGCCTGATCGGAGCACCTCCGGGCTACGTCGGCTACGACGTTGGCGGCGAACTAACCAATGCGATCCAAGAGAAGCCTTTCTCGGTGGTGCTCTTCGATGAAATCGAAAAAGCGCACCCGCGCATCCTCGACAAGTTTCTCCAGGTGCTGGATGACGGCGTTCTCACATCCGGGCGTGGTGAGCGGGTCTATTTCTCCGAAGCCTTTTTGATCTTCACCTCCAACCTCGGCATCTATCGGATGGGTCCCGATGGTGAGCGGGTACCCAATACCAGCCCCGACGATCCCTTTGTTGCTGTGCAGCAGAAGGTGTCTGGGGAGATTGACCGTTTTTTCAAGCTGGAACTGGGGCGTCCTGAGATTTTGAACCGCATCGGAGAGAATGTCATCGTCTTCGATTTCATTCGCCCAGATGTAGGAGAGGAGATCTTTTCGATGATGGTGGCGGCGATCCTGGAGCGGGTTGATAAAGCGACGGGCCGGAGCGTCATGCTCAGCGATTCGGCACGCCAACAACTGCAAGCCATTTGTCTTGCCGACCTCTCCGACGGCGGTCGCGGGATTCGCAACCAACTGGAAGCGCACTTGGTGAATCCCTTGGCTCGAGCACTCTTCGACCAGCCAGCCACTGGACCTGCCTGCGTCAGCGCTGTTCGGGTCAGCGGTGGCTTAACGACCTTGGAATTCCAGGCAGGGGAGGGCATCTGAGATGACGGCTACTTCAATGTTCGTGAATCTCAGCAGGCTCCACTTCCCCGTCAGCAGCCTTGGCTATGGGCAGCGAGTTGCGGTCTGGTTTCAGGGATGCTCCTTGCAGTGCCCTGGTTGCGTCAGCCAAGACACCTGGGAGCACGGCCTTGGAACCATGCCCCTTGAAAGCTTGGTGGAGCAAATCGCCCGCTGGAATGACGCCGCCGATGGCCTCACAGTTTCAGGGGGGGAACCCTTTGAGCAACCAGGTGCCCTGCGGGAACTGCTGCTCTGGTGGCGACAGCAACAGGGGGGCGATGTCCTGGTCTTTTCAGGCTTGAGCTGGGAGCTGCTTCAAAGCACCTATCCAGACATCCTCCAGTTGATCGATGTCTTGATCAGTGACCCCTTTGAAGCTGGAGCGGGCCAAACCTTGCCCCTAAGGGGTTCAGACAACCAGCGGCTGCACTGCCTCTCACCCCTTGGCCAAGAGCGCTACCGGCAAATACCGGAGGAGAGTGTTTTAGATGTTTGCCTCGATGGCGACAAGGTTTGGCTGGCTGGGATCCCTCGCCAAGGGGATCTAGCCAAGCTGCGAAGCCAGCTCCAGGGTTTGGGCCTCGAGCTCAGCACATCTGATCAGGCGGGGTGCATGCCATGACAATCCGCCTAGTGAAAACCTGCCCCAGCTGTGGCCATGCCAACGACCCGGGGGAGTTCTATTGCGTGCGCATCTTGGCCACGGGACTGGCCTGTGGATTCACGATCCTCGATGAACCACCCCTGCCCGAGGGAGGGCAACCGATCCATCCTGAACCGGTAGTACCCGCTGCGGATTTGCCAGGGGCCCCAGCGGCAGAGACCCCAGAGGTGGAAGCTCCAGAGGATGGTTCGATAAGCGATGGCCGTTGGTGCCTTAACGGCCATGCCATGCAGGCCAATGATCAAATTTGCCTGAGCTGTGGAGCGAGCGCTGCAGAGGCTTCAGAGCACCTGGGTGACGACCCTTCCACTGGTTCCAGCGAGGCTTTAACGGGTCAACGACTCGATGCCATTCCCGCCGAATCCCGGGCAAATGACACCTTCATACGCACCTTGCTCAGGGCGGTGCACACCCAACTGGAGGCCTATGCCAGCGATGGCCGCGGACACGGCGCTATCTGCCCAGATGCCTTTCTCGTCCCCAGCCTTGACCCCCTGGAGGTGTCGCTGCTGGAGTCGGCCGTCGCAGCAAGCCAATCCCCTCGAAGTGGTGATCTGACGCTCAACGGCCATGGTCAGGTCTCCCGTTACTCGCCACCTGAGCAGCTGATCGGCATCCAATCTCCGGCCTCCGACTGGTGGAGCGTGGGCTTGCTGTTGCTGGAGCAGTGGCAAGGGCCCGGGCTTTGGGAAGGGATCCACGAACGGGCCTGGTTGCTGCAGGTCATCACCGAAGGCATTGCCATCCCGGCTGCGATCGAGCCCGATTGGCGCGATCTTCTGATGGGTCTGTTGACCCGAGACCATAGCCAGCGCTGGGGCGCGGAACAAGTGGGGCGCTGGCTCTCTGGGGATCGCGACATCGCGATTCACTACGAGAGTGCTGCAAGTGAGGATGCAGGGGAGGCCATTGCCCTTGGTGGTGTGCGCCATCGCACCCCTGCCAGGTATGCCCTTGCCGCTGCCCAGGAGCAGAACTGGGGGCTGGCTTTGGAGCAGCTCACCAACGGTGAATTGCTCACCTGGCTGGAGCAAAAGCAGTGGGATGCAGAACCCGTTGCAGAAATCCGCCGCCTCGCCAATGACGGGGCCCTGCCCTGCGATGAACGGTTGATGGTGGTTCTTCTGCTGTTGAACCCCAACCTGCCCCTTTGCTTCAGGGGTGACTTGGTGACCCCCGCCACCTTGGCGGCCACCCCAGAGCGCTCCCGCGATTGGTTGCGCGGATCTGTGCCCGAGCGGTTACTGCGTATTGGGCGCCAAACCTGGCTGGCTGATCTGGCCGCACGTCGCTCCAACGCCATGGAGCTGGCCAGGAGCCTGAAATTCAGCCTTGTGGAAGCACGCTTTGAAGCCGCTGCTTTAGTGAGCAACAGGCAACAGCTAGAAGCGGCCTGGGCCCAACGTCGCCGTGATTGGCCTGATGCCGTCCATCAAGGGGTCTTGAATCTGATTAGCAAGGGCAACCGCAGCGCCGAAGAGTTGCTGCTGTTGATCAGTGCTCCCCTCGAGCAGTTCCGTTCCGCCGCCCTGGTGCTGGAAGAAGCCAGGCAAGCCGCTGCAACCGCTGAGCTTCTCGATGGCTGGAGTGACGATGCAGCCCGGCCTTGGTTGGAGCAGGAGCGACGCAGTGTTCTCCAAACCCTCGCCGATCGTTTGGCGGATTTCGTGCGCTGCGGCATCCCCTTGGCAGACCATTGGGCGGACCAATTCCGCTACGAGCGGCGCATCTCCCTTGCCAGAGCCCTGGTGCTGTTGGCCATTCCCCCTGGGCAGTGGCAACGGCCGGAAGGGGGCGAACATTGGCAACGGTTGATGCATTTCTTTCACCGGCGCGTCCTGGGAGGCATCCAGCGCGGTCCATTGCTGGCCTTGAGCATCAAGCCGGGCGGTGACCGGATTGACCTCAATGAACTTGGCAGTGATGCCCTGCCGGCTCAAACCCTTCTCGACCATGTCGTCTCCCGGCGGTCGTCGCTGCGGCTCATCGATCCCAGCCGATTGGAGGAAGCACCGGGGCTGGCTCAGCGTTTGCGGCGCCTCCGCCAAACCGTTGATGCCTACCAGCGCGAAACGGGCATAGCCGCGTTGCACCTGGGCTTTCCCCTGCTGCTTTTAAAACCGCCAACGGCAGCGCAGGACGACACGCGCCAATCCAACCTCGTTCCGGTGTTGCTCTGGCCCGTGCAGATCGGCTCAGGTCAACAAGGGGCAGGGCCAAGCCTTGGCTTTGACAGCGAGCGCCAAGACGGCGAAGGGATCCGCCTGAATCCTGCTCTGACAAGCTTGCTCAGCCAAAGGCAACGCCTCGAGCTCGAAGCAGCGGCCTTGGAAATCAGCCAGCGGGCAGCCCTCACTGGTGTGCAGGTGATGGAGGTGCTGAGCACCATCTTCCCGAGCAGCGATCTGGAACTGAAGCCGTGCCCCCAAGAGCGCAAGCTCGCCAAGGAAGAAAGCCAACGCCTCTGCGCAGCAGCAGCCCTCTTTCACTGCACCTTCTCTGCCCAAACCTTGGCCCATGAACTGGCCCAGCTCGAGCGCATGCCGGCGCTAGAGGGTCCCATGGCTTCCCTTTTGCGGCTTGGTGATGGGCGGGCGGCAAGCCCAGCGTCAAAAGAAAGTGAACCACCCGAGAGCGGCCTGATCCTCGTCAGCCAGGCCGACCCATCCCAGAAACGCGCGGTGGCGCAGGCACGCCAAACCCCAGGAGTGCTGATTCAAGGGCCGCCGGGAACGGGCAAAAGCCAAACCATCGTGAATGTGGTGGCTGACGCCATTGCTCGCGGCGAACGGGTTTTGGTGGTTTGCCAGAAACAGGCCGCATTGGAGGTGGTCCGCAACCGCCTCGATGCCGTAGGCCTCGGC
>JBIIDQ010000136.1:0-5167 GCA_044238295.1 Vulcanococcus sp. | reverse complement strand
TGACCAAAAACACCTTGATGCGCCGTGCCATTGATGGCAACAGCGCTTGGTCGGAACTCGATTCCCTCCTCACCGGCACCAACGCCTTCGTGCTCGTTAAGGGCGACGTGGGTGGTGCCGTGAAGGCTCTTCAGGCCTTCCAGAAGGACACCAAGAAATCGGAAACGAAGGGCGGCCTTTTCGAAGGCAAGCTCCTCTCGCAATCCGAGATCAAGGCGATTGGGGATCTGCCCTCCAAGGAGGTGCTCATGGCGCAGATCGCTGGTGCGATCAACGCCGTGGCCACCAAGGTGGCTGTGGGCATCAACGAAGTTCCCTCCGGTCTTGCCCGGGCGCTCAAGCAGCACGCCGACGGCGAGGGCACGGCCAACTGAGGCCTGCTCTGCTGAGCTCTCCGCTCCGACTGTTCACACAGATCTGTTGCTGATTCCCAACCATGTCTGCTACTACCGACAAAATTCTCGAGCAACTGAAGTCGCTCTCCCTGCTTGAAGCTTCCGAGCTCGTCAAGCAGATCGAAGAGGCTTTTGGTGTGTCCGCCGCCGCTTCCGCTGGCGTTGTGATGGCCGCCGCTCCCGCAGCTGCTGCTGAAGCCGCTGAAGAGAAGACCGAATTCGACGTCATGCTCGACAGCTTCGACGCCGCTGCCAAGATCAAAGTCCTTAAGGCCGTGCGCGAAGCCACCGGTCTGGGCCTGGGCGAAGCCAAGGCTCTCGTGGAAGGCGCCCCTTGCGCTGTCAAGGAAGGTGCTTCCAAGGCCGATGCTGAGGCCATGAAGAAGGCCATCGAAGAGGCCGGCGGCAAGGTCACCCTCAAGTGATCGCTGCGGTGGGCTGCATCGGCAGCTCGCCATCTCGCTTTGGTTTCAGCCGGTTCCTACGGGGACCGGCTTTTTTGTGGGACACCCCAAAGCGGCCAATAAAAAAGCCCCGCCGAAGGCAGGGCTTTGAGTTCGGAACGCTTCTGGGAGTCTGTCCTCGTTTCGACCCCGGAAGTGGTGTCCCGCACTCCTCACACAAGAGAAACTTACAGCAGAAGGAAAAAGACTCCAGGGCCAGTGGGCCGCTGTGTGAGCTGGCCTACGGCTTGAACGGGATGACCTGGAGTGCGATGGGTCCACCGCCGCTTGGCTGTGGCGGTAGGGGGCGAATGGCGCTGGATAGGGCCGGCGCACTGGCGGCCTGGCTGCTGGGGTTGCGGTTGGCTTTGGCGATCAGCTGGCCCAACGAGGAGCCATTGGCGAAATACACATGGCTCAGGGTTTGGCGGCCATAGGTGCGCCGCTCCAGGCGCCAACCAGGCTCCAGGGCGATCGCTACAAACGCCTCGCGGTCGCGCTGGGGCAGCGGGCCTTTGCCCACCAACAGTGTGGTGGGATCGGATGGGGTCATCGCCAGCAGCGCCACCTGATTGCCCTGCTGTTCAAGGCGCAGCCGATAGCGGCTGGCCAGATCTTCTTCGCTCACCCGCAACGAGTAGCCGTTGCTGTCGATGTAGCGGCTGCAGATGCCGGTGAAATCAAACCGGTTCAGGCTTGGATCGATCAGGCCATCACTGCGGTTGTCCCAGCAGCGCGGCTGCGGCTTGATCTGCTCCAGCACCACCAGCTTCCACTCGTTGTTGCCAACGGGCTGGGCCAGGACGGCAAAACGGGCCTGATCGAGAGGCTGGCTGTTGAACACACTCGCGGCCCAGGCCGGTATCGCGGCAGCGCCGGCGGCCATCGCCAGCAGTGGCAGGTAGGTTCGCTTCATGGATCTCTTGCCTGCGCTCCGCATCAGGAGAGAGTTGTACCGGACTCGGAGGGGCAAGCCCAGTGCCTGATCAGCCAGTGGTGGTAGCGGCCGCCTGCGATGGCGCCTGCAGCGGCAACCCTGGACCTGGGGGCTGGGGTTGTTTGCTGCGCTTCAGCGATGGTTCGGTGCAGGAATTCGGTGGGGCAGAGCCCAATACCACCAACAACCGCATGGAGCTCACCGCGGCGCTGACGCTGCTGGAGAAGCTGGCGGTGCTTCCGCGTGATCCCAATCTCACGATCCGCACCGATTCCAAATATCTGATCGATGGGTTCAGCAAATGGATCAACGGCTGGAAGCGCAAGGGCTGGCGAACGGCCTCTGGCAGCCCGGTGCTCAACCGTGATCTCTGGGAAGCTCTCGACGCTGCGCGTGTGTCAGGCCTGCCGTTCACCTATGTGAAGGGCCACAGCGGCGACCCTGATAACGACCGCTGTGACGCCATTGCCGTTGCTTACTCCAAGGGGCAGAAGCCTCAGCTCGCCCATGGCGATTACGGCGGCCTGATGGTGAGCGAGGCCACGCCTGCCGCGCCAATGGATCAGGCTCCGCCGGCTCTGCAGCAGCTCCTCACCCGCCTGGAGTTGGCCGATCGCTTGGCTGCGGGTGGTTACAGCCTCAGCCTGCCGGAGCTGGCTCAGTTGGTGGAGAAGCCGCTCAAGAGCCTGGAGGACCGCACCGAACCCTGGAGCTGGCGCGACTGGCAGGTGCGACCCAGCGGCGATGGACGCTGGCGTTTGGCCCGGGAGGAGTCAGGATCGGATGAGGCCGGGCGGAATCGAGATGGCTGAGATCGGCACAGGGTCTCTCTACCAGCGCTTTATTGGGCCGCTGCTCAGCCGCGATGAAGGCGCCGACGCCGAGCAGCTCAGCCAGATCACCCTGCAGGCTCTGGGTCAGGCATCGCTCCGGCGCAACTGGCCATTGGTGAACAGCAGCCTGGCGGGGCTGGGTGCTGAGCTCGAGGTGCGCGACCTGCGGCTGGAGCAAACCTTGTTTGGCTGCCGGTTCCGCAATCCGGTGGGCTTGGCGGCTGGTTTTGACAAGAACGCCGTGGCGGCCGGCATCTGGCATTTGTTTGGCTTCGGGTTTGCCGAGGTGGGCACCGTCACCTGGCATGCCCAACCCGGTAATCCCAAGCCAAGGCTGTTTCGGTTGGCGGCGGAGCGAGCGGCGCTGAACCGCATGGGCTTCAACAACAACGGCGCCCTGGTGGCCCGTCGAACCCTGGAGAGGCAGATGCTGCCGCCGGCGGGTCAGCGCCCGGCGGTACTCGGGATCAATCTCGGTAAGTCGAAGATCACGCCGCTGGAGCAGGCGCCCGACGATTACGCCTCCTCGCTCGAGCTGCTGGCCCCTTTGGCCGATTACGCCGTGATCAATGTGAGCTCCCCCAACACCCCGGGGCTCAGGGAGCTCCAAGACGATGCCCAGCTGCGCCGCCTGGTGGAGCGGCTGCGGCGCCTGCCGGCCTGTCCGCCGCTGCTGGTGAAGATCGCTCCCGATCTAGAGGATGAGGCGATTGATGCCATCGCTCGTCTGGCCTACGAGGAGGGTCTGGCCGGAGTGATCGCCGTGAATACCAGCCTGAACCGCTTGGGGTTTGAGCAGCGCCGCATTGTTCAGACCGGTCGCACCTTGGCGGAAGAGGCCGGCGGGCTCAGTGGTGCTCCGCTGCGGGGCCGAGCCCTGGAGGTGCTGCGCCGTTTGCGGGCGGTGGCGGGCCCTGGCTTGCCATTAATTGGTGTAGGCGGCATTGATTCGCCGGAGTCGGCCTGGGAACGGATCAGTGCCGGGGCTTCCTTGATTCAGCTCTACACCGGTTGGATTTACGAGGGCCCGCAGCTCGTGCCGGCGATTCTCGAGGGTGTTTGTGAGCAGCTGGATCGCCATGGCTTCCGCAATATTGGGGAAGCGGTGGGCAGCGGCGTGGGCTGGCGATAGCTTGCGGGCAGTGGGCAGCTGAGCTGCGGTGGTGCTCTCAGGGCTTCAGGATCAGCTGGCACCACTGAAGAGTTGGCTCTTCCCGCAGCGTGTCTACCTGCAGGTTGAGGATCAGGCCCTCACGGTGGTGGTGCTTGAGGGTGAGCGCGTGGCGTGGCAGGAGCGTGTGCCGCTGCCTGAGGGACTATGCGAATCCGGTGAGCCCAGAGCGATTGAGGCTTTAGGGGATCTGCTGGGCGATCTGTTGGTGGAGCGTGGCTATGCCGGTGCCCGGCTGAAAGCGGTGCTGCCGCGGGCCGCCACCGCGTGGCGTGTGATCGAGTGGCCGGATTCCAGCTGGCCGGAACACCCCGAGCTGGTGGTGCGTCAGCAGCAGCAAGAACTGAATTTGCCGTGGTCGCTCCAGGACGCGGATCTCTTGCTCGAGCCCCTGATGGGCGCCCAGCCGCGCTCGTTGCTGGTGGCGGTGCAGCGGAGCGTGTTGGAGGCCTGGATTGAGGTGTGCAACCAGGCGGGTGTGGCGCTCGATGCTGTGGAGGCCCTGCCGATGTGCCTCTGGCGCGCTGTGCGGCCCATGCTTCAGCAGGGCGATGGCGTGCAGCTTTTGCTGCAGCTGGAGCAGGACCACAGCTGGCTGTTGGCTTGGGATGAAGGCCAGCCTCTTGGTGAGTGGTTGCTGTCGCCGGCTTGGCAGGGCGATCAGCTGAGCGACGAACTGCTGCCATGGGTGGAGCGCTTCACACCCAGCAGTGCCATCGTGACGGCCCATGACGCTGGCCTCGAGGCCATGCTCCCCGCCCTGCAGAACAGCTTGGCTTGCCCGATCACTCTGCTCAAGCCCCCTGCTGATCAGCTCGCCTTTTGGGGGCTGGCGCAAGCCGAGGTGGGGCGATGAGGACTCCGCAGTGGCTCGATCATGAGCTTGATCTGCTGCGCCAGCGAAGGCTCGAGCGCAGTCTTCCAGCAGAGGTGGAGCCGCTGGTGCCAGCGCGGCGTTTGCTTGTTCAAGGAGCTGCCGCGGGCGTGGTTCCGTTGCTGCTCGTTGCCACGTTGTCCACCTGGTTGGGTTGGCGCCAGGCTCAGGTGTCTGAACAGTTGTCCGGTCTGCGCGGGATCCCAGCCCAACTGCAGGCTTTGGAAAGCCAGGTTTCCGTGCGCCGCCGCCAGTTCACTGCCGTGCAACGCAGCAATGAGGGCCTGGCGAAGGGACTTGTGGCAGTGTCGTCGGGCTCGGCGCTGTTGGCTCAACTGGCGGCGATTACGCCCCAGGGGGTGCAAATCACGGATCTACAGGTCCAGGGCAGTGGCCTCAGCCTGAAGGGGCTCGCCACCGATCCGCAGTCGTTTCGCAGCGTGAACGGGCTCAGTTTGCTATTGGCACGATCGCCTTTGATTCAGCCTGAATCGGTCAAGGTTGTCAAAATCAG
>JBIIDQ010000135.1:0-5170 GCA_044238295.1 Vulcanococcus sp. | reverse complement strand
TCAGGTGGGGAGACGCGCCATGGCATCGAAATCGAACGAGCCTGTCGGGCAATCCAGTTCTGTCAATCCTCCAGCGGCGGCCTGATGGGCTGGGCCCTCGCCGCAGTGCTCGGCGCTGCTTACCAAGAGCCGGCCAGACCCGTGCACTGCTTCCCCGGAGACGGCAGCGCATTGATGCTGGCCCAGTCACGAACCACGGCCGTGAAGCTGCATCTGCCGAGCACCTTTGTGCTGGTGATGAACGGGTTCCTGGGCGGGTCTCATCGCCGTCTCCGAGACACCGGGGCGGAGCATCTCATGGGCTTCCTGCGCTGAGTCGGTAGGGATTGCCCGAGTCTGTGGGGCCGCTTGCCCTGCGCGTGGATACAACCTTAACGAGCAATAAGTATTTTGATGCCGCGATTCCTCAGGTCCACGCGCAATTCAAGCTAGGGATATGACTATTTAGAGGCCAGCTCTTCGCCTCTCGCTGCTGTTCACTTCGTGATAAATTGATTCAATTGCAGTTCATGAGGAATGGGCTGCTCGTTTTAAGTAGGAGTCGTTGCGCACGATTCCATTTTCTAGAAAACTTCCTGAAAGGTTGTGCCAATGTCTCCAGAAAAAATTCAGAGCCTCATCGTCTCCAAGCTGTCTCAATTGCTCGAGCTGGATCCCGAATCCATCGCGCCCAACGAGTCGGTGTTCGCCCTGGGCTTGGATTCCTCCGGCGCCCTCAGCCTGATCGGACACCTGGAAGATACACTGGATATTACTCTTGACCCCGCAATGGTGTGGGATTTTCCCCACATCTTTGATCTAGCTGAGCAGGTTTCGCAAGGAGGGCAACCCTAATCGCCGAGGCGGTGGCGGAGGGTTCTTTCATGCAAAATACCGATCTCAGAAGTGATCAAGTTCAATCCCTACGATCCGCAGTTTCAAAAGGATCCCTATCCCGTCTTTGAGCGCTTGCGCGCTTGGGAGCCCCTTCATAAATCGATTTTTCAAACCTGGATCGTTACGTCTTACGCCTATGCCGACGCGATTCTCAAAGATCCTCGCTTTCTAGTTGACAATCTGCCTGCTCGCCTAGAGGACAAGGCGAAAGATTATCGCGAGGCCTCATTTGTTCGGCTCTCCCAGATAGTGGAAAGCTGGCTCTTTTTCCTCAATCCCCCTGATCACTCCCGTTTGAGAAGGGCGATCAACCCTGGCTTCACACAGGAGTCGATCGAAGGCCTGCGCCCCTACGTCGAGTCGATGGTCACCGATCTGCTCGGCTGCCTAGCTGCCGGCAAGCCGGTTGATCTGATGGCCAATCTGGCTGAACCGCTGGTTGCGTCCACCACCACTCGTCTGCTGGGCTTGCCAGACCATGATGCCGACCAGATTTCCAGCTGGTGCGTAAACACCATCCGCATCTTTGATCAGCCGGCGCCGCTGGAGATGCTGCTGGAGCAAAGTGAAACCATGGCGCAGTATCGCGCTTACCTGGAGCAGCTCATGGCGGTTATTCGCCACCACTCCCAGCCGGGTCTGTTCAGCGAACTGCTTCAGCAGCAGCCACATTCAGGCCTCTCTGATGCGGAGATCATCAGCACGCTGATTGTGCTTGCCGCAACAGCACAAGAATCCTCCAAAGGCCTGATCTCTAATGGCCTGCTGGCTTTGCTGCACCATCCCTCCAGCATGTCCCAACTGAGAGAGAATCAAGCCTTGATCCCAGCTGCGGCGAATGAGCTCATGCGATTTGATAGCCCGATTCAATATGTAACTCGCCGAGCTGTAGAAGATGTGTTGTTTGCTGATCAGTGGATTCGGCAAGGCGAATATGTGGTGGTCTATCTTGGTGCTGCTAATCGTGATCCAGCGGCCTTTCCCGAGCCTGATCGCTTAGATTTTCAGCGCACCAACCGGAACCTAGGCTTTGGTGGCGGCATTCACTATTGCGTTGGCTCCTTCTTGGCCAAGCTGGAGATGGAAGTTGTGTTGAGAGCATTGCTAGACAGGTTTTCCGGCCTGGAGCTGGCCAGCGATTCGCTGGAGCGCTGGCCCACACGCCTCTCCCGGCGCCTCGCCTCTTTGCCTGTTCTGCTGCGGCCCTGATCCCTCCTGATCATGCAGACCCTGAGCTCCATTCTTGCTGCCAGAGCCCGCACCGAGGGCCGGCGCACCGCCTATACCTTCGTGGCCTCGGCTACGGATCCGGGCGTTTCCTATAGCTATCAACAGTTGCATGACCGCTCCCTCCAGATTGCCAGAGTGGTGCGGTCGATGGCAAAGCCAGGCGAGCGGGCCCTGCTTCTTTATCCCGCCGGGCTGCCATTCATTGAGGCGTTCTTTGCATGCCTCGCTGCCAAGGTGATCGCCGTGCCGGTCAGCCTGCCCCGCCGCCGCAGCCCCGCCGCCAAGATTGCCGCCATCGTGCGCGATGCTCAGCCGGCGCTGGTGCTGACGCTGGCTAGTTACCGACCGTCGCTGCGCGACTGGGGCTTGGAGCATCTACCCAGCCTCGCCACCGATGAACTGCCTGAGGCGGCTGAATCCATAGCTGACTCCCCCATCCATGGCGACCAAGAGCCGGGTGCCGTGGCCTTCCTCCAGTACACCTCCGGATCCACGGGTGCGCCCAAAGGCGTGATGGTGAGCCATGGCAACCTGAGCCACAACTCAGCCTGCATCCAGGCTGCGTTTCAACTGGATGCGGCGAGTGTTTCGGTGTGCTGGCTGCCCCACTATCACGATATGGGATTGATTGATGGCATTCTCCAGCCCCTCTATTCGGGTTTCCATGGTGTGTTGTTGGCACCGGAAACATTCAGCAAACGACCAGCTATCTGGTTGCAACTGATCGATCGGTTTTCCGCCACCCATAGCGGGGGACCCAATTCAGCCTACGAGCAATGCATCCATCGGACTACACCACAAGCCCTGGATGGGGTTGACCTCAGCAGTTGGCGCAGTGCCTATTGCGGCGCGGAACCTGTGCGTGCCGATACCCTTGAGGCCTTCACCCACAAGTTTCAATCCTTTGGTTTTCAGGCTGGATCTTTCTATCCCTGTTATGGAATGGCGGAGGCCACGTTGATGATCAGCGGCGGCCAGCTGGGTCAGCCGCCCACGGTGGCCTCACTGGAGATGCCAGCCCGCCAGCTCGTCGCCTGCGGCCATCCCCGGCTCGGCAGCGAATTGCTGATCGTTGATCCCGAAACGCTTTGTCCCTGTACGCCGGGCCAGGTGGGTGAGATCTGGACTGCGGGGCCCAGCGTGGCCTTGGGCTACTGGCAAAAAGAGGCCTTGAGCCGAGACACCTTCCAGGCCACGCTCAACACGGGTGGATCCGCCGCCTACCTGCGAACCGGTGATCTGGGCTTTTTGCGCGATGGCCAGCTGTACATCGCCGGTCGCCTCAAAGATCTGATTATTGTCCATGGCCAAAACCACTACCCCCAGGATCTGGAGGCCACGATCCAGCGGTCTCACCAGGCCTTGACCGCCGATCGTGGCGCGGCCTTCGCCACTGGCTTCGACAGCCAGGAGCAGGTCGTTGTCGTTCAAGAGGTCAGGCGTTCCCACCTGGCTGCCCTGCCCCAGGACGCCATCTTCAGTGCCATGCGTGAAGCAGTTGCACGGGAGCATGGTGTGTCGCTCGCTGAGATTGTGTTGATCCGGCCCGCCACGCTTCCACTCACCTCCAGTGGCAAGATTCAGCGTCGTCTCTGCCGAGAGTTGTATCAGCAAGGCGACTTAGCGATCGTGGCCCGTTGGGGCAGTTGAGTGGTCATGAACAATCCACCCATTGCGATCATAGGTTTGGGGTGCCGTTACCCCGGCGCTGCTTCTCCCCATGAGCTGTGGCAAAACCTAGTGGATGGTGTGGAGTCCATTGGAATCCCGCCGCCGTGGCGGGCTGGTCACTTTGTTCCTGGCCAGAAGGGTGGTTTCTTGGATGATCTTGATTTCTTTGATGCCAGCTTCTTCAAGATCAAATCACAGCTCGCTGACCAGATGGATCCTCAGCAGCGGCTGCTGTTGCAACTCAGCTGGAGCGCCCTGGAGGATGCTGGCCTTGATCCTGGCTCTCTGCGTGGCAGCAACACGGCGGTTGTTGTTGGCATGGGCGACAACGAATACGCGGAGCTGGTAGCCGCTACAGAAGATCATCTCGACCTTCCCAATTACCTTGGCTGTCATCCATCCATCCATGCCAATCGGATTTCCCAGTCGTTTGGCTTCAGTGGATTCAGCGTCTGCATCAACACGGCTTGCTCATCAGCTCTGGTAGCGGTTGATCTGGCTTGCCGAGAGCTCTGGCTGGAGCGCAGTCAGCTCGCCATTGCTGCAGGCGTCAACTTGATCTTTGCCCCCAAAGTGACTCAGGGCTTGATCAATAGCGGCTGGCATTCAAAACGGGGGCAATGCCGACCCCTGGATGCCACAGCGGATGGCTATGTGCGTAGTGAGGGCGTTGGGGTAGTCGTACTCAAGCCCTTGGAGCAAGCTCTCGCCGATGGCGATCGCATCTATGCGCTGATCCAAGACTGCCGCACCAGACACAACGGCCAAGGCAATGGCTTGACCCTGCCTTGCCTGCAATCCCAAATCGATCTGCTTAGAGATGTCTACTCTTCGCCGGGTGTAGACCCTGCCGATCTTTACTACGTGGAGCTCAATGCGGTCGGTGCCAGGGTTGGCGATGTCATTGAACTCAAGGCCCTAGCGGCTGCCGTTGGCAAGCGGAGACGTGGAGAGCAACCCCTGAAAGTTGGATCGCTCAAGCCCAACATCGGCCACAGCGAAGCCGCTTCCGGCATGGCGGGTCTGATCAAAACAGCGCTGGCTCTGCATCACAAACGGCTGCCTCCCACCCTGAATTACCAAGCATGCGATCCTTCTTTAAATCTTGATGCGCTGGGCTTTTCGGTGCCAACCACCCTTGAGCCCATCCATCCCTCAAGCAAACCACTGCTAGCGGGCATCAGTTCTTTCGGCTTTGGCGGCACGAATGCCCACATCTTGCTTCGCGAGCCGCCCCAGCTTCAACCTCTGGCCAGCAGCCATTCGGCTCATGTGTTGATCCTCTCGGCCGCCACCTCCGGAGCCTTGCGCGAGCGGTGCGCCACCCTTCTGGACTGCTTGCGCAGCAACCCCTCCCTTCCCCTGGCTGACATCTGTTGGACGGTGAATCGCT
>JBIIDQ010000326.1:0-5202 GCA_044238295.1 Vulcanococcus sp. | reverse complement strand
GACTACATCACCGGTGGCTTCACCGCCAACACCGGTCTTGCTAAGTGGTGCCGCAAGAACGGCATGCTGCTGCACATTCACCGCGCCATGCACGCGGTGATCGACCGTCACCCCAAGCACGGTATTCACTTCCGAGTGCTGGCTAAGTGCCTGCGTCTCTCCGGTGGTGACCAGCTCCACACCGGCACAGTGGTGGGCAAGCTGGAAGGTGATCGTCAGTCCACCCTGGGCTACATCGACCAGCTGCGTGAGTCCTTCGTTCCCGAAGATCGCAGCCGCGGTAACTTCTTCGACCAGGATTGGGGCTCGATGGGCGGCGTGTTCGCCGTGGCCTCCGGCGGTATCCACGTGTGGCACATGCCCGCGCTGGTGAGCATCTTCGGCGACGACTCGGTGCTTCAGTTCGGTGGTGGTACCCACGGTCACCCCTGGGGTTCCGCTGCTGGTGCTGCTGCTAACCGCGTGGCTCTCGAAGCCTGCGTTAAGGCACGCAATGCCGGTCGCGAAATCGAGCGCGAAGGTCGCGACATCCTTCTGGAAGCCGCGAAGCACAGCCCCGAGCTGGCCATCGCCCTCGAGACCTGGAAGGAAATCAAGTTCGAGTTCGACACCGTCGACAAGCTCGACGTCAACTGAGCCAATCGCTAACGGGATTCGGGAAACAACAACTCGTTGTTTCCCACCCGAGCTTTCATTCCATCCATCTCAAGGAACCCCATGCCTTTCAAGAGCACCGTGGGTGACTACCAAACAGTCGCCACCCTGGAGACCTTCGGCTTCCTCCCGCCGATGACCCAGGACGAGATCTACGACCAGATCGCGTACATCATTGCCCAGGGTTGGAGCCCGCTCATCGAGCACGTGCACCCCAGCCGTTCCATGGCCACCTATTGGTCCTATTGGAAACTGCCCTTCTTCGGTGAGAAGGATCTGAGCGTGATTGTGAGCGAGCTCGAAGCTTGCCACCGCGCTTACCCCGACCATCACGTGCGCCTCGTGGGCTACGACGCCTACACCCAGAGCCAAGGCTCCTGCTTCGTGGTGTTCGAAGGCCGCTGATTCATTCAGCGCCTAACGACGTTGGTCCCGGTACATCCGGGACCACACCTTTTTTGAACTGATCGTTGACACAACGATCGGATTCTTTTGTGCAACTCCCTGCAGGCCTGTGCATCCACAGGGCAGGAGTGCTGCAACCCCAGTCATTCCATACGCCGGGCGGACATGGCCACTAAATCGAGTCGCGAAGCAGCCCTTGAGCGCCGTAAGGCTCTCACCGATGGAGGTAAAAAGGCCGCCAGCCGCATCAACGCGAGCGGTGGACGCGTGCGAACTGCAGCTGATGCACGCCCCAGCCGCACTCAAGCCGCTCCCCCGGCACCCGTGGCCACGTCCGCAGCGTCACCCGCCCCGACCGCGGCCCGCAGCTTGGGCACCCCAAGTACTGCAGCAGCGCGCAGCAGCAGTACCCCTAAACGAGTCAGCAACCCCAGTCGTGATCTGGTGCTGGCCCGCCGCGAAGCCCTCAGCCGCAACGGCAAACGCGCTTCTCACTCGAAGGATCGCACCCGCACCGATATCGCTAAAGACGCTCCCAAGGTTGCTGCTTCCGCCCAGGCAGCACCCGAGCACAAATGCAAGTGCCAGGAGCATCCTCCCGAGACCAGCTCGCGCGGCGAAACCGCCAGCCTGTCGCTGAGCAGCCGCGCCACGTCCGGCACCAGCAACAGCAGCAACCGCCCTGTAGCCCGCAAGGCAACCGCTCAGCACAACCCCAGCCGTGCGCTGGTGCTGGCCCGGCGTGAGGCCCTATCCAAGCGTGGCAAGTCGGCAAGCAGCACCAGCAAAACTGGTCCGGCTGCCGTGGCCCGCCAGATCAACCCCGATCTGAGTGCCCGCGAGCTCTCCCAGAAAGTGCGCGAACTCAAGAGCAAAACCGGTTCCGCCGGCACTGCGCGCAACAGCGGTACCCGGCCCAGTGGCCCCAACCGCCACGGCTCGAAGCAAGCCGCTGCCGCTGATGCCAACTGGAAGGTGGGCGTAAGCGAAACCCTCTCCGGCCAAACGATCACCGGCACCCAGGCCAATCGCTCGGTGAAGACCACCGGCAACGAGGCTGCCACCTGCCGCACCATCACTGGCACGGAGTATCTGGGCGCTGAAGTGTTCCAGACCTTCTGCGGCACCCAACCCGCAGCACCGATCCAGCCCGCCAAGGTGCGCGTGAGCGCCACCAGCCACGGCAATCGCGTGACCGGCAATGAAGTGGGTCGCAGCGAGAAGGTCACTGGCGATGAGCCTGGCACCTGCAAAACCATCACCGGCACCGAGTACATCTCGGCCAACCAGTCAGCCGCCTACTGCGGCAGCACCACCCCTTCCGTGCGGAAGGTGGGACGCAGCCAGACCATCGGCGGTCAGGCCGTCAGCGGCGTGATGGTGGGCCGCAGTGAGAAGGTCACCGGCGATGAGCCCGGCTCAGGCCGTCAGCTCACAGGCGATCAATACCTCGGCGCGGAAGCTCCGGCAGCCGGTCGCGCTGCCACCAAGGTGAGCGCTTTCAGCACCCTGCGTGGCACCGGCATCACCGGCACTGCCGTTGGTCGCAGCGAGCGTGTGACTGGCGACGAGCCCGGCAGCTGCCGCAACGTGACCGGCGATGAATACATCGGTAGCCAGCAATTCGAAGGGTTCTGCGGCACCCGCCCCGACCCTGAGGCCGCCAAGGTGGGCTTCAGCGTCACCAACCAAAACCAGGTGGTGAGCGGCACGCGCACCGGCCGTTCCTTGAAGGTCACTGGCGATGAGCCCGGCACCTGCAAGGTGGTGACCGGCACCCCCTACGCCGGCCTCGAGCAAGCGGGCGACTTCTGCAACGCCCAGGCCGTGCGCGCGACCCGTGAGCGAACCGCCGTTCGTAATTCCAACCGCATGACCGGCATCCAACCCGGCATCGGTGGTGTGATGACCGGCGCTGAGCGCGGCGCCTGCGAAGACGTGACCGGCACCCCCTACGTGGGCGCCGATCAACAGGCTGCTGCCTGTGGCACCGCACCCAGCCGCAACGCCGACTTTCCCCAGCCCCTGAACCAAGCCGCTTGGCAGCAGTTCAGCGTTCAGTCCCCCGCCCGTGCCGCCCAAGTGCAGCGTGAGAGCACCGGCGCCGTGACCGGCAGCACCTATGAGCAAGGCGGGAGAATCACGGGCCCTTTTGACATGGCTACCGGCAAAGTGACCGGTACCGAACAATTCCGCTTCGACCGTCGCGCTAGCCAGCGCCTGGCGGCAGCTCCCGCGAGCGCGGATGCAGATCTGCTCCCCACGTCCCGGGTCACCGGCGAAGGTTCGGGAACCAAGGTCACCGGCGATGACTGGGACCGCGGTGAGCGCGTGACCGGCACCGAGGGCAGTTCTGCCCGCCGCCGCAACCCCACCCGCGTGGGGCCAATGAGCGGCATGCCCGGTCTGCAAAACAAGCGCAACCAGGAAGTTGCTCCTCCCAACAACAAGATCACTGGCTCCAGCGGCAGCACTGACCAGGGTTCCCTGATCACGGTGTCCGGCGGCGCCCGCGGCTGAGGGGATCCACACCATGCGTCGGAGCGCCAACAACGAGCGGGCCCTGAGCCCCACGGCTCCCCGACGCCGCTTCGGCAGCAATGGGGAAGCACAAGCTCCAGCCGGTCAATCCCCGGCTGAGCTCAACCCCACGTCATCACTCAGCAAAGTGCTGCGGCAGCGCGAGCTGGCCAATCGTGCCCGCACTGGCAACTCCCGCAGCAGCCGGCTCGCACCGACCAAACGGGCTGAACCCGTGGCCAGTGACGGCCGGCGTATTCGCCCCGTGGCCGCCCAGGTGGTGATCCGCCCCGCGAATGAGCAGCCAGCCGCCAGTCGCTTCGCTGCAGGCCTGCATCCCCTGAGCAACGGCCGTGCCAACGCGGCCCTACGGGCCTACGAGGAGCGCACCCTGGGTGCCTTCGACCGGATCGTGCCTGTGCTGAAGCGGATCTCCGCTCTTCAGCACGAACCTGATTTCATCGCTCAGGCCCAGCGTCTCGCTTTGGCTGAACTGGGCCATGAGCTGCCCCAGCCCGTGCTCGATACGGCCTGGACCAGCCAGCTCGATATGCGCACCCTGTTTGCCTGGTGCGTGTTCGAGGCCTACGAGCAGACCAGCATTTCGTTCTTCAACGACGATCCGCTCGCCGCCCAGGACGGCAGCAGCGATGCCGAAGCGTTCAACGCGTTTCTGCTCGATTGCGGCTTCCACCTGCTCGACATCACTCCTTGCGCCGATGGCCGTCTTGCCCATGCCATCGCCTACGCCCTGAGGCTGCCCTTCAGCTCAGTGCGTCGCCGCTCCCATGCCGGCGCCATGTTCGACGTGGAGAACACGGTGGATCGTTGGGTGAAGACCGAGCATCGCCGCTACCGCGAAGGGCTGCCCAATCCAGCCCACAACGACACCCGCTACCTGAAGGTGGTGGTGTATCACTTCAGCTCTAAGGACCCCTGCCACGAAGGCTGCGCCGCCCACGGCAGCAACGATGAAGCGGCGGCGGCCCAAGGCCTACAGCGCCTCAAAGACTTCCAGCAGGCCGTGGAAAACAGCTTCTGCTGCGGCGCCTCGGTTGACCTGCTGCTGGTGGGTATGGACACCGACACCGATGCCATTCGCGTGCACGTGCCGGGCCGGGATGGCAGCACCAACCTCGACAGCTGGCTCGAAGCCAATGCTGTGTACGAGGCCACCCGCAGCCTCAACGCTGAGCAAGCACGCTCACGGATCGAAGACATGGTGCGAGACGCCGCGGCATCTACACCCGATGCCGGGATGGTGCAGCTGATCGCACGCCTGATCGAGCACAACATCTCTCAGATCGACTACGTGCGCCAGTACCACGGCGGCAGTTACTGCGACTTCGGCCATGCCGAGCGCTTCATTGGTGTTGGCATCGGCTTCAAGGAAGTGCACCTGCGCAACCTCACCTATTTCGCCTACATGGACACGGTGGAAGAAGGTGCTCCCGATCTCGATGTGGGCGTGAAGATCTTTAAGGGTCTGAATGTGTCGCGCGGTCTGCCCATCCCTGTGGTGCTCCGCTTCGACTACCACGGTGCCGTTCCCGGTGCCCGCGAGCGGGCCATCACCCACTGCGAGCGGGTGAAGAGCGCGATCGAGGCGCGCTACAGCGACCT
>JBIIDQ010000134.1:0-5203 GCA_044238295.1 Vulcanococcus sp. | reverse complement strand
AACAGCTGCATCGCGAGCAGTGGCGCCACCCGGCCCCACACCGCAGCCCACACCAACCCCCAGGGAGCCGCCGCCGCCAACAGCGCCAAACCACCGACCCGCAGAGCCATCAGCTGGAGCAGGGCCTGCACTCCACTGGCACCAACGCGGCTGTCATCCATGGCTTCGAGGCAGCGCTGCGGGCCGGCCGCCAAGCCATCGGCGGTGTCCATAGCGCCATCAAGGTGCAGCCCGCCGCTCAAGCACGTGCCTAGGGCCAGCACCAACGCCACCTGAGCCACCAGGCCTGCCCCACTCAGCCCTTGCCAGAGCAGGGCCTCCAATGCACCAATCACCAGAGCCACCCAGGGGGCAAAACGGGCAATGCGCTCAAAGCGCGGCGTGATCCCTGGCGGCAGCGGCAGCACGCTGTAGAAGATCCAGGCGCCAGCCAGATCCCCCAGCCAGCCGCCACGGGAGTGGGCCTTGGCCACGGCCAGCAACGATGGATGCAGCCAATCCTGCCGCCTCACCGGTGTTCGCGTTCGAGATCACGGCCCACTGCCCGAACACCCGCGCCCGCTGCGGCTGCTTCCACACGCCCCACGGTGTGGTGCATACGCCGCGGTTCATGCCGGTGGGCACCCTGGCCACGGTGAAGGGGGTGACGCCGGCGCAGCTCAAGGCCACCGGAGCCGAGATGGTGCTCTCCAACACCTTCCACCTGCACCTGCAGCCCGGCGAGCAGATCGTCGCCGACGGCGGCGGCCTGCACCGCTTCATGGCCTGGGACGGGCCAATGCTCACCGATTCCGGCGGCTTTCAGGTCTTCAGCCTCGGTGAGATCAACACCATCAACGACCGGGGCGTGGTGTTTCGCTCCCCCCGCGACGGCGCCCGCATCGACCTCACCCCCGAACGCTCGATGGCGATCCAGATGACCCTGGGCGCCGATGTGGCGATGGCCTTCGATCAGTGCCCGCCCTACCCCGCCACCGAAGCCGACGTCGCTGCCGCCTGCCGGCGCACCCACGCGTGGCTGGAGCGCTGCATCACCAGCCACACCAAAGCCGATCAGGCCCTGTTCGGCATCGTGCAGGGGGGCTGCTTCCCGCATCTGCGCGAGGAATCGGCGCGGGTGGTGAGCTCCATGGAGCTGCCGGGCATCGCCGTGGGCGGCGTGAGCGTGGGCGAGCCCGCCGATGAGATGCACCGCATCGTGCGCCAAGTGGGACCGCTGCTGCCGGACGACAAGCCCCACTACTTAATGGGCGTTGGCACGCTGCCGGAGATGGCGATCGCCGTAGCAAACGGTTTCGATCTGTTTGATTGCGTGCTGCCCACACGCCTGGGGCGTCATGGAGCGGCGCTGGTGGGGGGAGAGCGCTGGAACCTCAAAAACGCCCGCTTCCGCCATGACCACACCCCCCTCGATCCCAGCTGCTCCTGCCCGGCCTGCACGGTGCACAGCCGCGCCTACCTGCACCACCTGATCAAGACCGACGAATTGCTGGGCAAGATCCTGCTCAGCCTGCACAACATCACCCAGCTGGTGCGCTTCAGCAGCGCCATGGCGCAAGCGATCCGCGATGGTTGTTTTGCAGAGGATTTCGCTCCCTGGGAAGCGGACTCTCCAGCCGCACACACGTGGTAGCGTCCGCCTCTAGCCAACGAACATTCCGGGATGGCCGCCTACGCCCTGCAGACCCTGGCCCAGCTGCCCGAGGCCTATCAGGCCTTCGGTCCCCTGGTGGACATCCTGCCGATCATTCCGCTGCTCTTCCTGCTGCTGGCGTTTGTTTGGCAGGCCTCGGTGGGCTTCCGCTGAAGCGGTTCAGCTCTAGATCCGTCAGCTAAACGCCCACGGTTTTGCTCAAAAGACGAAAGCGGTTGGGGCATTGCTCCAGCCGCTTTTTGCTGTGCGCTCCTGGCGCCCGACGAGTGAATCAGCCTCGGCGCACCACCGCCCAAGCGAACGCCGGCAGGGCAAGCATCCGTCGCCAGCGGCTCGGCTCCTGGATCAGGCGATAGAGCCATTCGATCTGCAACCGGCCCATCCATTGCGGCGCCCGCTGCTTGATGCCCGACCAGACATCAAAGCTGCCGCCCACACCCATCCAGAGGCCGGGCTGGCCTTGATGCAGCCGCTGGATCCAGGTTTCCTGGCGCGGCACCCCCAGAGCCACGAGCACCAGATCCGGATTGGCCTGCTGCAGCTGCCGCTCAATGCCAGGCCACTGCTCAGGGTTCTGATAGCCGTGGATCGCAAAGGCCAGATCGAGATCAGGGATCTCCGCCTGCAGCCGAGCCACGAGCAATGCCATCACATCAGGGCTTGCCCCCACCAGCGCCACCCGCCAGCGGTGGGCTGCCGCGTACACGAGCAACTGGCGGGCCAGCTCAATCCCGGGGCTGCGGCGCACCCGATAGCCCTGGCGGCCGAGGGCCCACACCACACCAGCGCCATCAGGAATCACTAGATCGGCTTGAGCGATCGCACCGCCGAGGGCAGGGTCGGCCTTGGCGGCCATCGTCATCTCAGCGTTGAGGGTGACGATCTGGCCGCCGCCACGCTGCTTTAGCTCCAACGCAGCCGCAAACACGTTGGCGGAGACCGCCACCTGCACGCCAAGGACTTGCGTCACCGTCCAGGACGGAGGTTCACCAGCGCCCGTAAAACCAGTGCGAGCCGCATCGGTCGCCATTGATGCCATTGAGCGCAGGGGCCACGCGGGAGAATCTATGGCTGCAGACCATTTCCGTCGCGCCCATGACGCTCAGCAGCGCACCCACGGCGGGGCAGACGGAGCCCATGCAGCTCTCCGCCGCGGAAGCCTGGCAGCGGCTGCAGGAGCTCGATGCTCAGATCGATCGGGTGGTGCTCCAGCGCCAGCACCCGATCACCGGCCTGTTGCCCGCCAGCACCGCCAACACGGTGCACGGCAACTACGGCGACGCCTGGGTGCGCGATTGCGTGTATTCGATCCAGTGCGTGTGGGGTCTAGCGCTGGCGCACCGGCGCCTCAGCGGCGCCACCACGCGGGTGTTTGAGCTGGAGCAGCGGGTACTGCAGCTGATGCGCGGCCTGCTCAACGCCATGCTGCGCCAGGCCCACAAGGTGGAGCGCTTCAAGCACAGCCTCGAACCGCTCGACGCGCTGCACGCCAAATACGACACCGGCAACGGCGAACCGGTGGTGCCCGACGACGGCTGGGGGCACCTGCAGCTCGATGCCACAGCCCTGTTTCTGCTGCAGCTGGCGCAACTCACCCGCTCCGGGCTGGTGGTGGTGCAGACCAGCCACGAGCGCGACTTCATCCAAAACCTGGTGTATTACGTGGCCCGGGCGTATCGGGTGCGCGACTACGGCATCTGGGAACGGGGCGACAAGGGCAACCACGGCCTGCCGGAGCGCAATGCCAGCTCGATCGGCCTAGTGAAGGCGGCGCTGGAGGCCCTGGAAGGCCTGGATCTCTATGGCCCCCACGGCAATGGCCACTGCAGCCTGCACATCCCCCACGACGCGATCGTGCGCCTGCGCCGTGCCCTCACCGGCCTGCTGCCGCGCGAATCCGCCAGCAAGGAAGTGGATGCGGCCTGCCTCTCGGTGATCGGCTACCCCGCCTGGGCCGTGGAGGATCCGGCCCTGGTGGAGCGCACGCGGCGCAAGATCCGCACCGAGCTGGGCGGGCCCTACGGCTACAAACGGTTCCGCCGCGACGGCCACCAAACCGTGGTGGAAGACCACACCCGCCTGCACTACGAACGCGAGGAGCTGGCCCAGTTCGAGCACATCGAATGCGAATGGCCGCTGTTTCTGGCCTATGAGCTGATCACCGCCTGCTGCGAAGAGCGCTGGAGCGAGGCCTGGCAGTGGCGCGAGCGGCTCAAGCGCGTGGCGGTGGACGTGGATGGCGTGGAGCTGCTTCCGGAGCTGTACGTGGTGCCCAAGGAGGCCGTGGATGCCGAACGGCTCAACCCCGGCAGCCAGCAACGCGTGCCCAACGAGAACGTGCCGCTGCTCTGGACCCAGAGCCTCACCTGGCTCGGGGATCTGCTGCTCCTTGGCCTGCTCAAACCCGACGACCTCGACCCAAGTGGCCGCCGCCTGAGCTGCCCGCTCGGCGCCGATCAGGTGCTGGTGAGCTTCGTGCCGGCGCGTGAGCACATCGCCACAGCGCTGGAGCAGGCGGGCTTAGCCGTGACCCGCCCGGGCCAGGTGGCGATCGCCAGCTCCGCTGAGCTGGGCGAGCGCATGGGCGCCGTTGGAGCCAACCCACGCCTGGGGCTCAGCGGCCACCCGCCGCTGCGGATGGAAACGATGGTGACGGCCCGGCTGTATCGCCAAGGCGGCCAGCCACTGGCCTTCCTGCCGGCCGTGCTCGAAGAGAGCACCTACTACCTCTCCGACGATCCCGAACTGCTGGTGGATGCGGTGGAGAGCGAGATCAGCCAATTGCAGCGGCACTGGCGAGGCGCCGGTGCTCCAGTGCTGCTGATCCCAGTGGAGGAGGCCCCCTTCCAGCGCAGTGCGGAGTCGTTCCTGCGGCTAGGGGAGCGGCTGCGCAGCGGCCTGGTGAATGGCGTGGCGGTGCAATTGGCACCGCTGCAGGAGCTGATGGAGCAGGCCAGCTGGGCCGAGCTGCCCGTGCACGCCCAACCCCAGGGGCAGCCCCGCAACCAACCGGCCCCCACCTTGCTGCGGGCCAGCACGGAACAACAACCCCTCACCGCCGAGGAGGAGCAGGAGCTGGAGGAGTCGGGTCTCGACGCCCTCACCAAACGCCTCTGGCAGAGCCAATCGCTGCCGGAGCAGGCCGAACTGCTGGAGCAGCTCGTGCATCGCCTCGGCCTGGAGGCTGAGCTGAGCGGCCCCGGTGGCAGCGCCACGCCCCGGGCCCTGCTGGAGGAGATCTACCGGCGGGCCCTGGCCGATGCCAACTGGAACGTGGTGCGCCGCTGCGCCGGCTCCCTCGGGCTGGTGCATCCGCAGCTGGAGGACGCCCTCACCGATCTGCTGGTGCGCCAGAAGCAGGTGGTGGTGGGGCGCAACTACACCAACGAATCGCTGCTCAGCCAGCCCACCGGCAGCCTGGCGATCGCGGCCATGATCCAGCGCTTCAGCGGCGAAGACGGCCGCGAATGGATGTTGCAGCAGGAGCTGCTCCTGGCCCTCGATGGTGTGGCCCGGCAGGAACCAGCCCTGCTCAGCGGCAGCCTCACC
>JBIIDQ010000133.1:0-5224 GCA_044238295.1 Vulcanococcus sp. | reverse complement strand
GGCATGGGCCTGCTGCAGCTCAGCGGTGCGATGACTGGGCTCGTACCGCAGCGCATAGGGCCCCTGGCCCAGCTCCGCTAGGGCCTTGCCTTTCTCGAGGCGGGTCTCGCGCAGCTCAGACAAAGGATCGGTTCAACTCTGCTTGCGGCCATCCTGCAGGAACGCGGTGCAAGACCAGCGCAGTACAACCTCAGCCGGCAGCAGCCATGCCGGAGGTTTCACCCACCCGCTGGGAGGCATAGCCGGTGCCGCGCACGGTGAGGATTAGCTCAGGGTTGCGAGGGTCGGGTTCGAGCTTGCCGCGCAGACGGGCCACATACACATCCACCACCCGCAGATCAGCGGCGCGGCGCGGCGGGTAACCCCAGAGCTGCTCGAGAATCTCGGCGCGAGGCACCACGCGGCCGGGCTCACGGAAGAGCAACTCCAGCAGGCTGAATTCGGTGTAGGTGAGGCCGATGCGCTCACCGTCGCGGGTGACTTGACGGCGGTTGGTGTCGACTACCAGATCCCCCACCCGCAGCACGCCTTGGCCGGGGGCCACATCGCGAGGCTCGGCGCTGGCGGAACCGCGGCCCACACGGCGCAGGATCGTGGAGATGCGCGCCTCGAGCTCCTTGGGGCTGAAGGGCTTGGGCAGGTAGTCGTCGGCGCCCAGATCAAGGCCGGCTACGCGCTCGGCGATGGCATCCAGGGCCGAGAGAAAGATGATCGGTACGCAGGATTCCGCTCGCAGCCGGCGGCACACCGCGAAGCCATCGAGCTTGGGCAGCATCACGTCGAGCACGACGAGATCGGGCTGCTCCTGGTGAAAGAGATTCAGGGCTTCTTCGCCGTCTTCGGCGCAGACCACCCGGTAGCCGGCGAGCTGCAGCCGCATCACGAGCACACGCCGCACCGCGGCCTCGTCGTCTACAACGAGCAAGGTGGCGCGGTGCTCACTAGCCCCGGAAACATCACCAGGCAGGTGTTGTTCGCCGAGGGCCATACGCACTACAAGCGATGAAGAAGCGCAACGATACATCTCAGGATGGGCCGTTCGCGGCTCAAAACCCCTGGAAACAGAGGTATCAGGGCAACTCTTAAGGATTTCTTCTGGCCGAAGATTTATCGGTTGGCCTGGTTGGAGAAGCGCCCCTGGGCATAGGCATTCCACTGCCGCTCCGCTTCCGCTAGCGCTGCATCACTGCTGATCTGGCCGAGCATCGCCCGCTGCAGCTGGGTGTAGAGGATCGCCTGCAGGCGTTTCACCCCCGGGCTGGCGGGCACCAGCACCCGGGCGTTGGTGAGCGTGTTGGCCGAGAGCAGCCGCGCCTGCTGCACCAGTGCCTCCGCCTGGCCCGGCGCGCGCTCCGCCTTCAGGTTGCGGCGCATCTGCTCCAGGGCAGCGCCGGAGGAGGGCAGCACCCGCGCCTGCTCGGCGAAGCGCTGTTGATTCGCTGCGTTGGTGAGAAACAGGGCGAAGGCCGCGGCCGGCTTGGCCACCTGGCTCTGGCGGGGAATGGCCAGGGTCATCACCGCCACGTTGGCGTCGCCGCTGGCGCCGGTAATCGGTGGATAGGGGCGGGTGGCCGCCGCAATCTGGGGCGCATTGGTTTGGATGCTGCGCAGAAATTCAGCGCCGCTGCCCACCTGGGCCAGCTCACCGCTTTGATACAGCTCAATGGCGCGGCGGTAGCCCTGGCTCACCACCTCCCGTGGCAGCAGGCCGCGGCGGTAAAGATCGCTCCAGAAGGCGAAAGCGCGGCGGCCGGCCGGCGAGTTGAAGGCGGCGCGCTGGTCGGGGCCCAGCAGGGTCACACCCATCTGCACCAGGCTCTCCATCAACTCCGCTGAGTCGTCGGGCACCACCGTGACGAACAGGGCATAGCGGCCGGTGCGGCGCCGCACCGCCTCGGCATAGGCCGGCACCTCCTCCCAGCGGCGGGGAGGGGCGCTGTAGCCCGCCTGCTGCAGCAGGTTGCGATTCGCCAGCGTGATCCGGGCGGTGAGATACCAGGGGATGGCGAATTGCTGGGGCTTGCCCTCGGGGTCAGCACTGCGGCCCGCCTGCCAGATCAGCGGTAGATAGCCGCTGGCCGCCCCGGCCGGCAACACCGAATCCAGGGGCAGCAACCCCCCTCTGCTGGCCAAGTTGGCGGCAAAGAGCGGGTTGAGGTTCACCACATCGGGAGCGGTGCGCGCGAACACGGCCGCCAGCAGCTTGCGCTCCACCGAGCCCCAGGGGATGTCGGTCCACACCACGCGATAGCCCGGGTTCTGCTGCTCCCAGGCGCTGATCACCGAACGGATGTAGGTGTTGAACTTTGGCGCCAGATCCAGCGTCCAGAACTGGATCGTGCGCTCGCCGCCCGGCGGCTGCGGGCCAGGAGTGCGGCAGGCGCCGACCCCAAACGCCAAGGCCACGCCGGCGACGCCACCGGCCAGACGGCGCAACAGCAAGCGGCGAGACCAGCGCTGGGTGTGCAAAGGCGTGCTCATGGGATCAACTCCTCAGCTCGGCGATCCGGCGCCAGCGCAGCAGTTGCAACGAGCAGAGCACCGGCGCCAGCAAGGCGGTGATCAGGCTCTGGGCCACCAAAGTGTGCAGCCCTGCTGCGGGCAACAGCAGCTGTCCCTGCCAATACAGCTGCAGCAACAGGCTGGCTCCGAGCAACAGGCTGCCCAACACGGCCAGAAGGCCAAGGTTGTAGCTGCGCTCGATCGGCAGGCTGCGCCGGCCGATCCGCCCCCACCACCAGCCGAGCAGCATCAACACCGGCACCTCGCTGGCCTGGCCGAGATGCAACCCGTCGAGCACGAGGCCCAGGCCCAGGCCGGCAATGGCTCCGGAGGCAGGACCATCCACCAGCGCCCAAGGCAACAGCCACAACACCGCCCAGCTCGGAGCCACCCCGGCGATCTTCAGGAACGCCGGCGAGGCCAGGGTGAGCAAGGGCACCAGCAGGCCCGTGGCCCCACACCAGCGCTGACGGTGCAACACACCCATGGCTAGCGCGTCACCACCTGCACCCAATCCACCGCATCCACCGGTGCACTGAGCTGCACCGTTGCCTCCGGGGCCGGGGCCAGCTCCTCATTCACGCTCTGCACCACCCCAATCAACAGGTTGGGGGGCACCAGGGTGCTGGCGGGGGATGTGGTGATCACATCGCCGGGGCGCACACCGGTGTCTTTCTCGAGAAACTGCAGTTGCGGCCGCGGCGTGCCCTGCCCGACCAGCAGGCCATGGCGCTGCACCCGCGCTACCCACACCCCCAGTCGGCTGGCGCTGTCGGTGAGCAGCTCCACGCGGGCCGTGGTGGGGGTGACGCTGCTCACGCGGCCGATCAGGCCGCCGGGAGCAATCACCGGGGCGCCGGTGCGAATGCCATCGAGGCTGCCCTTGCCCAGTTCAAGTTGTTGCCACCAGCCGCCTTCATCCCGGGAGATCACCGGAGCCGACACCCGGCCAGCGTTGCTGCGATCCAGGGCGAGCAAACCGCGCAGGCGCTGGTTATCGCGCTGCAGCTGCTGCAGGTTGGCCTGATCTTGCAGCTGCTGAGCTGAGCGCAGCCATTCCGACTGGGCTGATCCCGGCCAGAAAGGCCTGCTCAGCAGGGCGTAGGCATCCACAAAACCAGCCCCCTTGCTCAGGCGTACGCCCAACAGGGCCAGCAGCAACAGCCACCAAGGCCATGCCTCGGCCACCTTGCGCAGTGTGGGGACGCGCAGGCTGCGGCCGGGCATGGGGATCAGGCGGAGACGCGGCTGAAGTCAGGGGTGTCGAGCACCCGCTCCAATCGCTTGTAGTCCTCCAGCACCATGCCGCAGCCGTTCACCACGCACAGCAAGGGATCCTCAGCCACGTGCACCAGGATCCCGGTCTCGTGGCTGATCAGGTCGCTGATGCCGCGCACCAAGGCGCCACCGCCGGCCAGCATGATGCCCCGATCCACGATGTCGGCCGCCAGTTCGGGCGGAGTGCGCTCGAGGGTGCGCTTCACCGCTTCCACGATCACGTTGAGCGGCTCGGCCATGGCCTCGCGCACGTCACCCGCGCGCACATTGATGGTGCGGGGCAAACCGGAGAGCAGGTGCAGACCGCGCACGTCCATCGAGGTTTCGTCGTGCACGTCGTCGGGGAAGGCGGAGCCGATGCGGATCTTGATCTCCTCGGCGGTGCGCTCACCCACCACCAGGTTGTGCACCTTCTTCAGGTACACGCTGATGGCATCGCTCAGCTCATCGCCAGCCACGCGGACCGACTCGCTCAGCACGGTGCCGCCCAGTGAGAGCACAGCCACCTCGGTGGTGCCGCCACCGATGTCCACGATCATCGTGCCCACGGGCTCGGTCACGGGCAGGCCGGCACCGATGGCGGCCGCCACGGGCTCATCAATCAGGTGCACGGTGCGGGCACCGGCCAGGCCTGCTTCGCGCACGGCGCGGCGCTCCACACCGGTTACGCCGCTAGGAATACCGATCACCAGGCGGGGCGCCACGATGCCGCGGCCTTCATTGCCCTTCTGAATGAAGGTTTTGATCATCTGCTCGGCGGCGTCAAAGTCGGCGATCACGCCGTCGCGCAGGGGACGCACCGCACGAATGTTGCCGGGGGTGCGGCCGAGCATCAATTTGGCTTCATCACCCACCGCTAAGGGCACGCCCCGTTCAAGGTCGATGGCAACCACCGAGGGCTCCTGCAGCACGATGCCCTTACCGGACATGTACATCAGGGTGTTGGCCGTTCCCAGATCGATACCGATGTCGCGAGAAAGCTGGAAACGTTTGAAGAACACTGAGGAGCCGCCTAGCGGCGCGAATCATAGGTGGGCTGACCAGATGGAACATCCGGGCCAAAGGGTGGAACTCTCCTGATGAAGCAGCCCCGTTGCGGACTGCATCATTGACTCAACGCATCAACAGGAGAACGCCATGGGCGTCAACTCGATCACCCTTGTCGGCCGGGCCGGCCGCGACCCCGAGGTTCGCTACTTCGAATCCGGAAGCATGGTGGCCAACCTCACCATGGCGGTGAACCGCCGCTCCGGGAACGATGAACCCGACTGGTTCAACCTCGAAATCTGGGGCAAGCAGGCCCAAGTGGCCGCCGACTACGTACGCAAAGGCTCACTGCTGGGCATCATCGGCAGCTTCAAACTCGACCGCTGGACCGACCGCGCCACCGGCGAAGAGCGCAGCAAACCGGTGATTCGTGTTGACCGCCTAGAGCTTCTCGGCT
>JBIIDQ010000132.1:0-5234 GCA_044238295.1 Vulcanococcus sp. | reverse complement strand
GCAGCTCCATGGGCATGGTTGTTGGTCAGTGCTTGCTCGTAAGGTAGTGCTGATTGATCGTGTCAGTTGAGCGATCAGGGGAGACTTCCTGCAGAGAGGCTCAATTCAAAGATTGAGCTGTTTTTTATCTGCATTGTGGTGTTGTTTGTTGCCCTCCAATAACTTCTGTTTTGATGCGGCGGAAAGGTAAAAGCTGCCTGATAGCGTCAGATGTTCCATCGCGTTTGGGCGTGGATTTCTTCTCGCTACCACTGCTGGATGCGCTGGATCACTTCTGCCATCAAATAGCGATTGACCCAGGTGTTTCGCGGTTGTTTTATGCAGCCACCACGCCAGATGAAATGGTCGCACTGGTGCAGGACTGCGGCATCTTCATCGGCCCCGACGACTTCCGTGCCCTGCTGAGAAACGGCACAACCGAGTTCTGGCTCGTTCGTGGCGGGTCAGCGATCAATCCGATCGCTCATCTCCAGCAGGTCTTTCGCGTTTAGGTCACTGCGAGCCACTCGGCTCAGGGGGCGAGCTGTTCCTGCTGCTCTTGCTCCTGCTGCTCTTGCTGCCAGGCACGCTGCAGGTCCATGCGGGTGATCCGATAGCCCAGGCGCCGCGCCGCCAGGATCAGCTCTTTGCGCGAGCGGCAGTGCTTGAGCGCCCGCTGCAGGGCGGGATCGGCCTCTACCTCGGATACGAAACGCTCCAGCTCTGACCAGCTCATTGGATGGAACCCTGGGTCTCTCACCATGCCAAGGGTGTGGGGGTTGCGCCAGGTTCCCCAGATCACAGTCCTCCGGATTCCGCTTCACAGCTGAGGGAATTTGTTGCGCCGCTTGCGTTCCCGCCTGTCGCTGCTCCCGGTCTGAGGCGCCAGCACAGGACTGTGTTCGGATCGCCGATGGGATGCCAGCGCAGTAGGTATTAATATCTGTAACGAACGCTTGACCGCCATGGCCAGCTCCGATTTCAAGGTGCCCTACCAGCGCACCGGTTTCGTTCCCTTCGCTGAATCCCTCAACGGCCGCCTGGCCATGCTCGGGTTCGTGATCGCTATCGCTACCGAAGCGATGAGTGGCAAGGGCATCCTCTCCCAACTGGGACTGGGTTGATGAGCCTCCTCATTCCCGCTCTGTTGATCACGGCTTGGCTGGTCACAGCCCTGGCTGGCCGTTCCGCCAGCGCCTGAGTTTCAGAAGCTCAGTCCGCCCCTCGGCCAAAACTGCTGCCAAGGTGGCGCACCTCCTCGAGCACCACGCCCTCTTCGTCCACTAGGCGATAGATGCGACCGGTGAGCTTGGCCTTGTGCTTCGCAACCGCAAAGGCCTCGAAATGCGTGCGCCGCCACACCTCATCGCTCCAATCGGTTTCGTCGAAGCTGCGGCTCTGGATCACGATGGGCATTAAGCCCTCATCGGGATGGATCGCTTCAGAGTCTTTGATCGTGCAGCAATCCGCTGCAAATTTGCGGATCAACTTTGGGATCAAGCCTGATTCAGGCTCCATTGCCAGGGTTTCCTCATCCAGGCAGTCATCGTCACAGCATCACAACCTCCGAGCGCGCAGCATCTCTCCATGGAACGCTCCGACCTACTGATTGCTTTTCTGGCCTTCGGGGCTGCCGTGATGAGCCTCGGTGCCTGGCTTTGGTCGAGCTTGAGAGAGCGTGAGAGCTGAGGGTTCTCTGTTGTTGCAAGCCATTCTCTGTTCCACCCAATCTCAAAGGCTTTCGCTTTGATTCGGCTGTCGACTACGGATCGGACAGTGTCGTTGCCAGAGGGGTTGACCGCTCTGACATCTGAGCCAATGGCAGCGAGTCCAATCAGCCTGGTCTTGCTGATGGCGTGTTCAGCGCAGATCTGGACGAAGCGCCTGAGGCTGAACCTCTTCACTTGGCCCAGATGTCAGACAGGAAGCCCTAGCCCGCCGGCTGGCACCACGATGATCCCTTCTGTTGGTTGTCCGTAAACGCTGCAATCAGCTCCAGTGGCGGCCAGTTGGGCAGTGAAGGCACAGAGTGCGGCATCCACTAGATCAATCGAACTCAGCGTCGCCAGATCAATGCCAACTTGCTTGAGTAGTGCGCGGCGCTGGCTTCGTTTCTGCCCAGCCTGAGCGTTGCCCCCTCGTAGGTGCCAAGTGATGGCATGGGGGAACGTTTCGATGCAGCAGTGTTCCCCAGCAACCGGCAACGCTGTGCAGACCGGGTGAGTGGGTTCGAGCGCTTGATAGAGCACTTCCCCGCGCAGCATCCAGCCGTAGTAATCGCTGGGGTGATGCAGGGCTTGTTCACGGCTTGGCGAGGCAAAGCAGTGGATGCCTCGTTGCATGAGTTCGCGTTCACAGGCCCGCATGCGCCCATTGCTACTCCAGCGGCTCGGCGCATCGATCGCGATCAGCTGAGCCTTGATCACGTTGAGGCACCAGTGGCGGATGGCATCCACGTCTGCTGTAGCCAGCTGGTCGGCGTAGGAGCCATTGGTCAGCGCCACGGCGTGGAAGCCTTTGCGAGCACCGCCAACGTCGATGCCCACCGTGGTGATCGGCGCCATGGATGAGTGAATCAACGACTGGTGATTGGGCCATCTCTCCACTCCAGGCTCTTGCCCCATCAACCGCGAGTCGACTGACTTCTTGGGTAACGGCTTACGGGGTCGCAGGCAGGGTGATGGCCTGCCCAACCGGACCGACGAACACCATCAGGAGCACGGCGGAATCGGGGCCGAGGCTCACGCTCCGATGCGCCGTATTCACTACTTCGATGATTGCTTGCCCGGCCTCGAGTAGCTGGCTGGAGCCGTTGTCAGTCTCCACTCGCAACTTGCCCTGCACCAGCACACCTGCGTGGATGACGGGATGCATGTGTCGTTTCAGCGTCACACCTGCAGGCACCGTCAATCGCACGACTGTCACCTCAGGTTGGGCAGCACCAAAGAGCGGTAGGAGTTGACCATTCCACGACCGGTCGCTGCGGGCCAGCGTCTCCACCGTGATCCCAGACCCCAAGGAGTCCAATGGAACGCTGCGTCCCATGGGTTGCGGCGTGCCCTTCTCGGTTGATCCGCCATGAACGCCATCAGCCAGCGCTGGCTGCAACAGCGCAAAGCCCAGTGCAAGCACAACTCCAAAGGATTTGGCCATAAAAAACGACCGGTTCGGCCATCCAACTATTGAGAGCGTGCCTTGCGTTTTGCCATCACGGCCCGACCCATGCAGAACTTTCAAACTTCTGCGCTGAATCCTGCACTCGCCGTAGGGAGCCCATCTTCTCCAAGACACATCGCTCATGACGAAGCTGCTGACGCTGCCAGCGTTGCTGTGATTCAGATGAGCACGACAGCCCGCCCAGGAGAAACGCTCAGATCCCGCTTGAATACGCCTGTTTGCTCATCAAACGGGTTGTATGCGGCGGCTTTACTCGGTGCAGATGTCAGCCACAGCTGTAGTGGAACGCTAAGGCCGCATGGGGCCTGAGGGTGTGCCCTTGCCCACGCCAGCGATGGGCCAAGCCCTGGGCCTCAGGCATCGTGGCGACCAGCTTGGTGTTGAGGAACTCATCCTTGAACCCGCTGTTGAATGATTCAGCAAAGCTGATCAGCAACGAGGAGCCTTGCTGGATGAAGGAGGTTCTGGTGCCGCTGTGTTTGCACCAACGCCGCAGAGTATGGGCGATGAAATCGAGCCCGTTGTGGCTCAGTGACCCCTCGCCAGGTTCTCCTCCGCCATGCGCTCCAGCCAGTAGGCCGCGATGTTCGAGAGCGAGCGCCCTTGCTCATCACTGGTGTCCAGGAGTGATTGATAGAGGGACCAGGACACCGTGATCGTGATGCGCTGTGGCTTTCGCGTGTTGATCCTCGCCGCTATTGAGGTGCTTTGAGACGTTTGGAAATTCAAAGGTTGAGTCCGCTGTTGCGGGTGATCCCGCGAACAGAACTCTGGATGGCAGCTCTACAAAGCGCCTAGTCCCCAAATGGGGGGGTATCGATCAACGCTGGCGTCCAAAGGTAGGCGCTTCGTCAAATGGGTTGAGCAAACAGGCGAGTGCTTGCAACACTTTTCAGCGACGCTGATGATTTCCGGCTGAAATGAATTGTGTTGACTGCGATGCGATTTGCCGCAGATCAACTGCGAATCAGCGGCCAATGCATTGACCAATTGCTTGCCAGCCTCAGCCCATTCACGGCAGGCACTGGTGGGAAGCAAGCCACGCGTGCTCAGCAGCGCGGATGCCGATGATCACGATGAGGGTGGCAACCGACCAGATCAACGCGATCACCCAGCCATTGCGGTTCTCGTTCTGGGCAGCCGACCACATCGCGCCCTGCACGGTGAAACCCACGAATAGCGCCGCCATCAAGACCAACCAAAGAAGGGCAGAGATGACTGTCATCACCATGATGCACTTCGATGCAGATCGATGCGCATCATCACATCCAAAACCCTGGGCCCAGGATCGGATACCCCCAAATGGGGGCATGACAGAGAAGTAGCCAGCGCCCAAACGCGCCTCTGCACTCCACCCAAACCCACCCCATGGGCGATTGGCTAGCAGGTTGCGCACCACCCAATACCAAAGCCATAATTAAGAAAACCTGTTTGCGGAGGCGGCATGGCGTATGCCCCCACCAGCGACACCCCGAATGCCGGCGAGGATCGCTTCGGCGGCTCCAGAAGGATCACAGTCACGCTGGGCTACTCCACTCACAAGGCACTCGTAGAGCTGAGTTCAGCCGAAGGGCGGTCGGTCAGCAATCTGGTTTCGCATCTCCTGGAATGGGCGCTGACACAACGAGCTAAGAGGGAATCGCCCTAAAGGCATCACGCCGAGCAACCCACGGCCAACCGCCAGTGGGGTCAGCGATCAGCGGCGGCCTCCAGGCATGCAGCCCGGCGCCAACTAGCGCACCGTTGAGGTGATCGGCTAGCGGGCGCCGCGGCAGCGCTGAGTGCAGCCTGGTTTCAAAGTTGAGTTGATTATGTTTTCAATATCCTTCTGGCCGCGGCCCTAAGGCATCCCCTGCAGTGGGGGGGGGGCTAGGGCAGGACGCCCCTGATCGCCTCGCGGATGAATCCAGAGTGATCTTTCATTGCATCAAGCGCGGCAGTATCTGCCAGATATGGCCTCACTCCAGTCGGCCCAATCGCTAGCACTTCGTTGGCGGGTTTTAGCCCTTCAAGTTTGGGTTTCTGTTTACGACTGAGCTGATGATCTTCTGGAAGCATTGATAAACAGTTCTGGCTAC
>JBIIDQ010000005.1:0-18157 GCA_044238295.1 Vulcanococcus sp. | reverse complement strand
GCCGAGCTGATCCGCCAACCCCTGGGCAGCGCTCTGCAGGCCACCGCCCTCCACACCATCCAGGCGGGCCACAAGCAGCTGGTGCTCGCCAACGGCCACCGCCTGAGCCACCAGCGCCGCTGATTTCGCCAGGGCCAGCTCCTCGCGTGCCGCGGCCAAGGCCTTCTGGCTGGCCTTGAGCTCATCAGCAAGCTGCCCAACTCGCTCCACGATCTCGGCGGGCTGGGCCTTGAAACGCTCGCCCAGTTGCTTCACCACCGCGTCGCGCTCGTTGAGATAGGCCAGCACAGCCGGGCCGGCCACCGCTTCAATGCGGCGGATGCCAGCAGCCACGCCGCTCTCGCTCACGATCTTGAACAGGCCGATCTCGGCGGTGTTGGCCACGTGGGTGCCGCCGCAGAGCTCCATCGAGACGCCGGGCACATCCACCACCCGCACCACATCGGCGTACTTCTCGCCGAACATCGCCACGGCGCCGGCGGCCTTGGCCTTCTCGATCGCCATCTCCTGCACCTCGAGGCTGTGGGCCTCGCTGATCCAGCCGTTGATCAGGCTCTCGATCTGCTCAAGCTCAGGGGCGGTCACGGCGCGGGGGCAGTGGAAGTCGAAGCGGAGGCGATCGAAATCCACCAGAGAGCCGGCCTGGCCGATGCCCGGATCCACCACCTGCTTGAGGGCCGCCTGCAGCAGGTGCGTAGCGGTGTGGTTGGCCTGGGCGCGGCGACGGCAGGCGCGATCCACCTGCGCATTGAGCAGATCACCCACCGCCAGGCTGCCGCGCTCAATCCGGCCGCTGTGCACGAACACGCTGCGGTTGCGGCTGACCCCCTCGATCGCCACGATCACGCCATCGCCGCTGGCTCCGTCGCCTGAGAGCACGCCGCGGTCGCCGATCTGGCCGCCGCCCTCGCCATAGAAGGGGGTCACGTCAAGCACCAGCTGCACGCTGTCGCCAGCCGTGGCCCGCTCCGCTGGCTCACCGTTCACCACCAGGGCGAGAACGCAGCTGGGGTGTTCGAGCGCCTCGTAGCCCTTGAAGGCGGTGGCATCGAGATCGGCCGCCATCTGCTCGATCGCGCCCTGCAGGGTGAGATCGATGCTCACCGCCGCCGCTTTGGCGCGCTGACGCTGGGCCTCCATCGCCGCCTCGAACCCTTCGAGGTCCACCGTGAGACCGTGCTCTTCAGCGATCTCTTCGGTGAGCTCCAGCGGGAAGCCGTAGGTGTCATAGAGCTCGAAGGCCTGTTCGCCGGAGATCTGCTTCGGCTTGGCCGCCAGCACATCGGCCAGCAGCTTCTCGCCCCGCTCCAGGGTTTCCAGGAAGCGGGCCTCCTCGCGGGCCAGCTCCGCCAGGATCACCTCACGGCGCTCCAGCAGCTGCGGGTAGGCCGCCTGCATCAGGGTGATTGACGCCTCTCCCATCGCCGTGAGGAAGGGCTTGTCGATGCCTAGGAGCCGTCCGTGGCGCACCACGCGGCGCAGCAGGCGGCGCAGGATGTAGCCGCGGCCGAGATTGCTGGCGGTCACGCCATCGCAGATCAGTTGGGTGATGGCGCGGGAGTGGTCACCGATCACCTTGAGGCTTGTTTTGCCCTTCTCATCGAGGGCGCGGTAGTCCACACCCGCCAGGCCTGCCGCCGTTTCAATCAGCGGATAGATCAGGTCGGTTTCGTAGTTGTTGGGCACCGCCTGCAGGATCTGCGCCATGCGCTCGAGGCCCATGCCGGTGTCGATGTTGCGGTTGGCCAGCGGCGTGAGGGTGCCCTCCGAGTCGCGGTTGTACTGCATGAACACCAAGTTGTAGAACTCGATGAAGCGGGAGTCGTCCTCGAGGTCGATGCCGTCGTCGCCGAGTTCGGGCTTGAAGTCGTAATAGATCTCTGAGCAGGGGCCGCAGGGGCCGGTGGGGCCGGAGGCCCAGAAGTTGTCGGCCTCATCCATGCGGATGATTCGCTTGGGGTTCACCCCCACCACGTCACGCCAGATCGCTTCGGCCTCATCGTCTTCGCGGAACACGCTCACCACGAGGTTCTTCGGGGAGAGGCCAAACACGCCGGTGCTCAGCTCCCAGGCCCACTGAATCGCCTGCTCCTTGAAGTAATCGCCAAAGGAGAAGTTGCCGAGCATCTCGAAGAACGTGTGATGCCGCGCCGTGCGGCCCACGTTTTCGATGTCGTTGGTGCGGATGCACTTCTGAGAGCTGGTGGCGCGGGGCGCCGGCCGTTGCTGCTGCCCCAGAAACACTGGCTTGAAGGGGAGCATGCCCGCGATGGTGAGCAGCACCGTGGGGTCTTCCGGCACCAGCGAGGCGCTGGCCATGGGCTTGTGGCCGCGCTGCTCATAGAAATCGAGAAACGCCGCGCGGATCTCAGCACCGGTGCGAGGGGCGGCGGCAGCCATGGCGAAGCAAGAAAAGCCTGAACCGGGCATGATCGCGCAGCATGAGCGCCCCTTCCGCCGCCACCAGCAGCCGCGAAGCAACTGCAGCGATGAGCCCCTCACGCTCGCAGTTGCGGTTGCAGTCGATCGCCTGGGCGCTGGGCGCTGGGCTCAGCGCGTTGCTGTTGGGACTTCCCTTGGGCGTGGAAGCGGCACTACGGGCCGGTGGCTGCGGCTTCTTCTATGGCCTGCTGGCCTTTCATCTGCAGCGGGTTGACCCCGACGACAGCCACCTGCAGGCGGGCCTGGTGGGCGCCGTGTGCGGCATCCACAGCCTGGCGCTGCCGCCCCTCAGCCCCTGGCCTTTGCCCTCCCCTTGGCTGCAGAACTTGGCGTTGGTGGCGCCAACTGTGATGATGGAGCTCGTTCGTGCCTGGCTGCCGCTGATCGGCGCCGCACTGGTGCTGCACGGATCGCAGGTTCTGCCGCGAGTTTTCGCTGCACGGGCCACCGTGATCCGGCGGCCCTGACTCCCCAGGCCCCGCCTCCATGAGCCTGCTGCATGCCACATGGCTGCCCGTCGTTCCGCGGGGCAGCTTCGCCAAGGGCAAGGCCCCCAGCGCGGGCCTGTTCATCTGGGCGGATACCTGGCGTGTAGCCGATCCGGTGGTGCCCGATGCCGAGGCACCGTTCCATCCCCTCAGCCTCAACCTCGACGATCTGGCCACCTGGCTGGATGAGAACAACTTCTGGGCGGAAGATCTGCGCCAGGCCAGCGTCACCCTCACCCTGCCCAGCCGCCAGCAACTCAGCCGCGGCCAGAAGAGCAGTGCCGGCGATGCCTGGAGCGGGCTGCCGCTGCAGGCCGGTGAACCCCTGCCCAAAGACCTCAGCTGGTGGCCCTGGCAGCTGGAGGGTTGGTTCCTTAAGCCCGGTCCCGCCGCCGAGTGGCTCAACCAGCTGCCCCTCTCCGGCACCGCCGCCGCGGGCCTGGGGGATGACCTGCTCTGGTGGTGCCACCTGCAGCGCTGGTGCCTGAGCCTGATCGCCCGCGGCCGCTGGCTACCGGATGCCGCCGATGGCAAGGCCAGCTGGCTGCCGCTGCTCAATCGCGAAGACGACCGCCGCCGCCTGGAAGACCTGGCCACCCGCATGCCCCAGGTGGTAGCAGCCTCCAGCGCCGACACCCATCTCGCCTGCGGCCGGCCCCGCTCCAACCGCCTGCTGGTGGCGAGCATCGTGGAGAAGCTGGTGGATGGCCAACTGCGCGATGCCTTCGCCCCCGGCGGCCCAGGGCTCGATCCGCTGCTGGCGGCCTGGCAGGAAGGCCTCGCCAGCCACGACGGCAAGCTCCAACTCGACGAGGAAGACCAGGAGCGCCTGGCGATCGCCAGCCACCACTGGCGCGAAACGGTGGCCGGGAAGGTGGCGCCGGCCCGGGCCTGCCTGGAGCTGTTCACCCCGCCGGAGGGCGAGGAGCTGTGGGAACTGCGCTTTGGCCTGCAGGCCGAGGCCGACCCCAGCCTGCGGGTGCCGGCCGGAATCGTGTGGGGCGCCGGCGACGGCAACCTGGCCCTGGGTGAGATCCATCTGGAGCAGCCGGGCGCGCTGCTGCTGGAAGGTATGGGCCGGGCCCTGTTGGCGTTTGAACCGATCGAGCGGGGCCTCGATGCCGCTACGCCAGAAGCGATGCAGCTCACGCCGGCCGAGGCGTTTGTGCTGGTGCGCACCGCCGCCAGCCGGCTGCGCGATGTGGGCGTGGGCGTGGTGCTGCCCGCCAGCCTCTCGGGCGGTTTGGCCTCGCGCCTGGGCCTGGCGATCACCGCCGAGCTACCCGAGAAATCGCGCGGGTTCACCCTCGGCGAAACGCTCGAGTGGCGCTGGGAGTTCATGATCGGCGGCGTCACCCTCAACCTGCGGGATCTCGAGAAGCTGGCGGCCAAGCGCAGCCCGCTGGTGCAGCACAAGGGCGCCTGGATCGAGCTGCGGCCCCTCGATCTCAAAAACGCCGAGAAGTTCTGCGCCGCCGAGCCTCCCTTCAGCCTCGACGACGCCCTGCGCATCACCGGCAACGAGGGCGAAACCCTGCAGCGCCTGCCGGTGCATGCCTTCACCGCCGGCCCGCGTTTGCAGGCGGTGCTCGAGCAATACCACCAGCAAAAGGCCCCCGATCCCCTACCAGCGCCCCCCGGCTTCGCCGGCCAGCTGCGCCCTTATCAGGAGCGAGGCCTGGGCTGGCTGGCCTTCCTGCACCGCTTTGATCAGGGCGCCTGCCTGGCCGACGACATGGGCCTGGGCAAAACGATTCAGCTGCTCGCCTTCCTGCAGCACCTCAAGGCCGAGGAGGAACTGAAGCGGCCCGTGCTGCTGGTGGCGCCCACCTCGGTGCTCACCAACTGGAAGCGGGAGGCGGCAGCCTTCACGCCGGAGCTTGTGGTGAACGAGCACTACGGCCCGCGCCGCCCCAACAGCCCTGAAGCGATCAAGAAGGCGCTTAAAGGCGTTGATCTGGTGCTCACCACCTATGGCCTGCTGCAGCGCGACAGCGAACTGCTGGAGGCGATCGACTGGCAGGGGGTGGTGATCGATGAAGCCCAGGCGATCAAGAACCACAACGCCAAGCAATCGATGGCGGCGCGGGATCTGGGCCGCCCCGGCCGGGGCAGCAAGAGCGGCCCGCGCTTCCGGATCGCCCTCACCGGCACACCGGTGGAAAACCGCGTCAGCGAGCTGTGGGCGCTGATGGATTTCCTCAATCCCAAGGTGCTCGGTGATGAGCCGTTCTTCCGCCAGCGCTACCGGCTACCGATCGAGCGCTACGGCGACATGTCGTCGCTGCGGGATCTCAAGGGCCGCGTCAGCCCCTTCATCCTGCGCCGCCTCAAAACCGACAAATCGATCATTTCCGACCTGCCCGAGAAGGTGGAACTGAGCGAATGGGTGGGCCTCGCCCCCGAGCAGAAGAAGCTCTACAACAAAACCGTGGAGGAGAGCCTCGATGCGATCGCTCGGGCGCCGCTGGGGCAGAAGCACGGCCAAGTGCTGGCGCTACTCACCCGCCTCAAGCAGATCTGCAACCACCCGGCCCTGGCCCTCAAGCAGGATCCCGATCCGGCCGACGCCGGCTTCTTCAAGGAATTCGCCGCCCGCAGCGCCAAAGTGCAGCGGCTCGAAGAAATCCTCGAAGAGGTGATCGAAGCGGGCGATCGGGCACTGCTGTTCACCCAGTTCGCCGAATGGGGCCATCTGCTCAAGGCGCACCTGGAGCAGAAGTGGCGCCAGGAGGTGCCGTTCCTCTACGGCAACACCAGCAAGACCGAACGCCAGGCGATGGTGGATCGCTTCCAAGACGACCCCCGCGGCCCGCAGCTGTTCCTGCTCTCGCTCAAGGCCGGCGGCGTGGGCCTCAACCTCACCCGCGCCAGCCACGTGTTCCACATCGATCGCTGGTGGAACCCCGCCGTGGAAAACCAAGCCACCGACCGCGCCTACCGGATCGGCCAGCAGAACCGGGTGATGGTGCACAAGTTCATCACCAGCGGCTCGGTGGAGGAGCGCATCGACCGCATGATCAAAGAGAAGTCAAAACTCGCCGAAGACATCGTGGGCTCCGGCGAAGACTGGCTCGGCGGCATGGACGTGCGTCAGCTCAAGGACCTGGTGACCCTCAGCGAGGACTGAAGCGATGACCATCACCCCCGGAAACGCCAACGGCATCACCACCCAGCTGGGCGATCAGGGCCTGGGCCAGCAGCCCTGGTGGGTGGAGCAGTGGATGGAGCTGATCAACGGCTACCGCTTCAAGAAACGGCTCGAGCGCGCCTGGGAGTACGCCCGCAGCGGCAACGTGCTCTCGATCCGCTTTGAGGGGCGCCGCGTACACGCCCGCGTGCAGGGCAGCGGCGAAGACCCCTACAAGGTGAAGCTCTGGCTCGATGTGCTCAGCGACGACGACTGGGGCTACGTGCTCGAGGCCCTCGGCCAGAAGGCCCGTTGGTCCGCCCAGCTGCTAGCGGGGGTGATGCCCCAGGACATCGAACGCGCCTTCGCCGCCAGCGGCCGGCGCCTGTTCCCGTTCAAGTTGCAGGAGGTGCGCAGCGAATGCACCTGCCCCGACAAGATCAACCCGTGCAAGCACGTGAGCGCCGTCTATTACCTGATGGGCGAGCGCTTCAGCGAAGACCCCTTTGTGCTCTTCCAGCTGCGCGGCCGTACCCGCGCCCAGCTGCTCAGCGATCTGGCGGTGAAGCGGCGGGCGCTGCTGGCGAAGAAAGCCAAAGAAGCGAAAGAGGCAGCTCCAGCCGATGCGCCCCCGCAGCCAGCCGCCGCAGGCTCCCTCAATCCCGCTCCCGCAGCCATCCGCGATCCCAACCGCTGGTGGAACTACGGCGCCGCTCTCGATCCGGGGCTCGTGGTGATCACCCCAGCCATGGAGGGCGATACGGGCATGGATGAAGCCGGCCCGTTGCCGTTGGCCGAAGACGGCCGCTTCCCCGAGGCCGGCAAGCTGTTTGTGGAGCAGTTGAAGGCCCATGGAGCTGCCTGCGGGGCCCAGGCGATGGCCACCGCCATGGCCGCCGGCACCAAAAGCGGTGAAGCGGAACCAGCCGCCCAGAGCTCGAGCTGATCCCATGGGCGCCGTGATCCTCGGTTCACGCCGCAGACGCCTGCGGCGCCTCGCCGTTCAACAAGCTGCAGCCGCCTGGCTAACCCCGGCCAAGCAACATCTCGCGGAGTGCATGGTGCGCTCCTTCCAGCAGGCATTCGAGCGGCCACTGCTGCCGCGGGGCAACGCTGAGCACCTGGCCCAGGAGTTATTCGCGAGCGACACCGTGGTGCTCGCCCACGACGGCAGCGCGGACCCGTGTTTGATCTACGCCAATGCTGCCGCGCTCCAGCTTTGGGAACGCACCTGGGCCGAGATGATCGGCATGCCATCGCGGCTCACGGCCGAACCAGAGGAACGCGCCGGCCGGGCCCAGATGCTCGCCACTGCACGGCAACAACACGCCAGCGAGGGCTATAGCGGCGTGCGCATCAGCAAAAGCGGGCGCCGCTTCCAGATCCACAACGCCCGCATCTGGACCCTCTGGGGCCCGGGCGATCAACCCTGCGGCCAGGGAGCTGCCTTCAGCAGCTGGTGGTGGCTCTAAAACCCCATTCGGCTCCCACCACAATCCAGGTGTAGCAACCGAACTAGTGATGTGACGACCGTATCGAGCGGATCGGTTCTCACCCTTCTAGCGATCACACAAGCCGAGCACATTGGCGTTGCGGGTGATCACCCCGCACCCGCACATTCAGGAGCCATCGCCATGCTCACCCTTCGTCAATCCGCCTTTGATCGCGCCGGTTTTGATCGCATTGAATCCGATCTGTTCAAGCGCCTCGAGCAGCAACTCCACACCGCCGAGCGCGTACCTGCCGCAGAGGTCTGCGAAACCGAAACCGGCTACAGCATCAGCCTGGAGCTCCCCGGCGTCGCCCGCGACTCCATCGATGTGAAGGCCACCGATCGCAACCTGGTGATCAGCGCCGAGCGCCGCGCCCACCAGTCAGAAGGCAGCGACACCGCCCAGCCACCCGCCAGCGCTGCCCCTCTGCTGAGCGAATTCCGCTACGGCACCTGGAGCCGCAGCTTCCGCTTCCCTGGCGGCATCGAGCGCGAAGCGGTGCAGGCCGTGTATCGCGATGGCCTGCTCACGGTCACCGTGCCCAAAGCCCAGACGCTCACCAGCGTGAGCGTGAAGGTGGAGGGCTAAAGCCAGCGGCTCCAAGCCGCCCATCGAAACCACACCAACAAGACGGGATCAAGCCCTGGCATCAACGCCAGGGCTTTTTGGTGAACCCCTGGCCCCAGCTGGCTTACCTACAGTTCACTCCAATCGCGAGCAGATCCCATGGCTGAAACGGCTGCCGTTGTTAGCGCACCTCGCCTGAGTGTGCAGTGCGAAGGGATCGCCGCCGACACCACCACGATCCGCTCGCTCGACTGGGACCGCAGCCGCTTCGATATTGAATTCGGCCTGCGCAACGGCACCACTTACAACAGCTTTCTGGTGCGGGGTGAGCGCACCGCCCTGATCGATACCAGCCATCTCAAGTTTGAGGGCAGCTGGCTGCCGTTGCTGCAGGAGCAGATCGATCCGAAGGCGATCGATCACCTGATCGTGAGCCACACCGAGCCCGACCACTCCGGCCTGATCGGCCACCTGATCGATCTCAACCCCGAGATCGAAATCGTGGGATCCAAGGTGGCCATCCAGTTCCTGGAAAACCAGGTGCATCGCCCCTTTAAGAGCCGGGCGGTGAAGAGCGGCGAGGAGCTGGATCTGGGCACCAACCCCGAGAGCGGGGTTCAACACCGCTTCGAGTTCCTCAGCGCCCCGAACCTGCACTGGCCCGACACGATCTTCTCGTTCGATCACGGCACCGGCATCCTCTACACCTGCGACGCCTTCGGCCTGCACTACTGCTCCGATGACGTCTTCGACGTGGACCCGGGCGCCATCGCACCGGACTTCCGCTTTTATTACGACTGCCTGATGGGCCCCAACGCCCGCAGCGTGCTTCAGGCGATGAAGCGCATGGACGCGCTGCCAGCGATCCACACCGTGGCGGTGGGCCATGGGCCGTTGCTGCGCGAACACCTCAGCCTGTGGCTCTCCGACTACCGCGAGTGGAGCGAGGGACGCAGCAAGGGCGAGGCCTACGCCGCCGTTTGCTACGTGAGCCAATACGGCTTCTGCGATCGCCTCAGCCAGGCCATCGCCCGCGGCATCGGCAAGGCGGAGGCCCAGGTGCAACTGGTGGACCTACGCGCCACCGATGCCCAGGAACTGAGCGCCCTGATCGGTGAAGCCAGTGCCGTGGTGGTGCCCACCTGGCCCGCCAACCCCGACGCCGACCTTCAGGCGTCCATCGGCACCCTGCTGGCCGCGCTGCAGCCCAAGCAGTGGGTGGCCACCTACGACGCCTACGGCGGCAACGACGAACCGATCGACACCGTGGCCTCCCAGCTGCGAGGCCTGGGCCAGAAGGAAGCTTTCGAGCCGCTCCGCATCCGCCAAGTGCCCGACGGCAACGACTATCAGCGCTGCGAAGAAGCCGGCACCGACCTGGGCCAACTGCTCACCCGCGCCAAGACGATCGCCGCAATGAAGTCACTCGATGGCGACCTCGACAAAGCCCTTGGACGCCTCTCGGGTGGCCTCTATGTGGTGACGGCCCGGCAAGAAGAGCGGGCCTCGGCGATGGTGGCCAGCTGGGTGAGCCAGGCCAGCTTCGAGCCGCCCGGCCTCACGGTGGCCGTGGCGAAAGACCGCGCCATCGAAGCGCTGCTGCAGGTGGGTGATCGCTTCGTGCTCAACATCCTGCGGGAAGACAACCACCAGGGCTTGCTGCGGCATTTCCTCAAGCGCTTCCCACCCGGCGCCGATCGCTTCGCCGGGGTCAACACCCTCGAGGGCGTGGCAGCCGGCGGCCCGGTGCTAGGTGACGCCCTGGCCTACCTGGGCTGCCGCGTGCTGCAGCGCATGGAAGGCCCGGACCACTGGATCATCTACGCCGAAGTGGAGCAGGGCAACGTGGCTGACACCCAGGCCGGTACCGCGGTGCATCACCGCAAAGTGGGGAACCACTACTGAGGCCCGCTGGGCTGATGCTCAGCTGCTTTCAGCCAACACGAACTCCCCCTCATCGTCGACCCGCAGGATGAACACCGGCACATCCACACGGTTACCGGTGAGCGGATCAATCGTGATCGTGCCGGTCTCCCCCTGGTAATCGCTGGTCTGGAGCAACTCCTCCAGAGCCGGACGGAAGCGGGTACTGCCGACCTCCTCCATTGACTCGGCCAGCAGTTTCAGGGAGTCATAGGTGAAGGTGCCCCAAACACCCGGACTCCGATTGAAACGCTTCTCGTAGGCCTTCACGTACCCCTTAGCCGTGGGGATCTGTGAGGCCTCAGGGGTACCGCTGAACACACAGCCGCTAGCCACATCAAGACCTGCTTCTCGCACGAAAGCAGGATCCACATTTCCCAGGCCCAGGAACCGCTGGGCCGTGGTGCCGGTTGCGGCCAAGGCACGGGCAATCTGGCTGCCTTCCGGGAAATAAGTACTCACATAGACAAGACCAGGGTCACTAGCGAGGGCCCGGCCAATCACAGCGTCGTAGTCGGTGCTACCAGGAGTGATGGCAAAACGCTCGACCGAGACCCCCTTCGCCTTCAACGCAGCCTCGAGGCGATCGGCCATACCGGCGGTGAAGCTGGATGGGTCTACCAGCATCGACACACGGCGAACGCCTTGGGAGAGGATGTACGACTCCTCTACAGGGGCGATCTGGCTGTTCTTGGGCTGGATCGTCACCCCCTGACCGCTGGTCTCATCCGTGGAGGTGAGATGAACCGGCAGGATTCGGTTGTCGAGATAGAAGGGCAGATTGATCAAGCCCACACTGGAGTTATAAGGACCGATTAAGGCATCGGCGCCGCGGCGAAGCAGACGGCGGGCAACGGTTAGCGCGCGATCGGGATCTGCACGGTCATCAGCCCGCAACAACCGCATCGGGCGGCCCAGCAGACCGCCATCGCGATTGATCTCCTCAGCAGCGAGCAGCGCTCCACGCCACATGTCTCGACCGTTTGCCCGCTGATCTCCGGTCAGTGGCGCCTCCAGCCCGATCAGCACCGGGTTGGCCGTACCGAACAGATCAAGCTCATCGAGCATGGTTCCAGTCAGCCACGTCAAGCGGATTGACCATAGGCAGGTTGACCACCCCTGACCATCACCGGCGCTGACCAAGGGGTTTAACAACGCTTCCTACAGTTGTGGTCGACAACTGGGCGGCAAGAGATGGGCACGATCGACGCGGAACGTCGGGTGATCCAACTGCCCATCGAGCCAGGGTTGATCTGTTTGCGGGGCCTCAGTCCGCGACGCCTGCGCTTCGAACTGGAATACGGCCTTGAGCGCGGCACAAGCGCGAACAGCTTTCTGTTCCCAGGAGGTTCTGGTGATGGCTGCGAGGAGGACCTGATTGGCCATTCAGCCGCCCTGTTGGTTCACCCACCCGGCGCCTCTTTTGCCACGTCCTTTCTAGACGTCCTGAGCTCCCTCGTGCCCGCTGAGCGGGAGCTGCAGGTGGTGGTGGGACATGTCAACCCAAACCGGGTGGCTCTCCTGCTGGAGCTCGCTCGGGGTTGGAGCAAGCTGCGCCTGATCGCGTCCAACCCGGCAACCCAATTGCTGCGGGAGCTATGGGAGCAGCGGCGTCCAACACCCCCAGGCAGCACCGCTGTCACCGAAGCAACTCCATCACCGCCACTGCCCCCGATCACGGTGGTGCGTAGTGAAGACCGGATCGAGCGGCCGGATGGCTTCCAGCTGACCTTGATGCCGACCCCCACACCACGCTGGCCGGGGGGCCTGATGGCCTTTGAGGAGAGCAGCGGCCTGCTGATGAGCGGCAAGTTTTTTGCGGCCCACCTCTGCGTGGAGGACTGGGCAGAAAGCAACCGCAGCAGCACCGAGGAAGACCGCCGCTACTTCTATGACTGCCTGATGGCTCCGATGGTGCGCCAGGTGGAGGCGGTGCTGGATCGCGTCGATGAGCTGGCGATCCGCACCATCGCCCCTGGCCACGGTCCGGCTATCGCCGAAAGCTGGCGCAGCCTGCTGGTGGACTACCGCCGCTGGGGCGCCACCCAGGAGCGGGCCAAGCTTTCGGTGGCGCTGCTATATGCCAGCGCCTACGGCAACACCGCCGCCATCGCCGACGGACTCGCCCAGGGGGTGGCACGCACAGGGGTGCGGGTGGAGAGCATCAACTGCGAATTCACCCCGCCGGACAAACTGCTCGAGGCGATCCGCGGCTGCGACGCAGTGCTAATCGGCTCGCCCACCCTTGGCGGCCATGCCCCTACGCCGATCGTGTCGGCCTTGGGCACACTGCTGGCCGAAGGCGACCGCTCCAAACCGGTGGGGGTGTTCGGCAGTTTTGGCTGGAGCGGCGAAGCACTCGACCTGCTCGAGAGCAAATTGCGCGATGGCGGCTTCCGCTTCGCCTTCGAGCCGATCAAGGTGAAGTTCAGCCCTGATGCCGCCACCCTCAAAACGATCGAGGAGACAGGCACGGCCCTCGGCCGCAAGCTGCTGAGTGAGCAGCGCAAGGAGCAGCGCCGCAGCGGTGGCGGCGGTGGGCTGAGCGAAAGCCGCAGCAACCCCGCCGTGCTGGCCCTAGGCCGGGTGGTGGGCTCCCTCTGCGTGCTCACCACGGTGAAAGGCAACGGCGAAGCGCAACTCAGTGGGGCGATGGTGGCCAGCTGGGTGAGTCAGGCCAGCTTCACCCCACCCGGACTCACGGTGGCCGTAGCCAAAGACCGCGCTGTTGAAGCCCTCCTGCATGTGGGTGACTGCTTCGCCCTCAACGTGCTGGCGGCGGGGCGGGAAAGCGGGCCGATGAAACAGTTCCTACAGCCCTTTGCACCGGGTGCCGATCGCTTCGCCGGACTGCAATTAGAGCAAAGCCCAGCCGGGCAGCCCGTGCTGCCGGAAGCCCTGGCCTGGCTGGAGTGCAGCGTGAAACAACGGATGGAATGCGGCGACCATTGGCTGCTGTATGCCCAGGTGCAAACGGGCTCGGTGCTCGATGCCGCTGCCACCACCGCCGTTCATCAACGCCGCAGCGGCGCGAATTACTGATCCAACGGCTGAACCCGGCTGCACATTCACACTCACTGAGCTGTATCCCAGCGCACCTAAAACCAATTATTCATACTCACCGGAAAATCGGCAAAACCCAGACTGGAACAGGGGTTAGGCGCACCTGATCTTTCTGCTGTAAGGAGCATTCATCTCCGCCAGAAGAAAATCTGAAGTCTGCCGGCATCGGCCTGATCAACGCTGAAATGACAGCAGCCGAATGCCAGCACAATGTCGATGGCCGTTAGTTCCAACCCACTACATCAACGCTGGGTTGTGCGCTATCGGGGCTTTGTGCTGATTCCGCAGAACGATCTCAGCTGGCTGGTGCGTCCTGAGCGCAGCCCGATGACTCTGCTTCCCTTCCGCACACCGGCCAGCTCCGTGGACGATGTGAAGGCTCTGATCGACTGGCGCCTGAATCAGGCGGCCTGAGGCGGCGGGGGCGTCGAGCCACCAGCCACAAACGGCAGCACCACGGTGGCCCAACGCTCCGGACGGGCGGGACGCTCACGGCGAGGACGGCGTACGCCGAAGGGCACGCGCACCACGTTGGTGCCCTCAACCCGCAGCGTCTGGTCGTTGCTCATCGCGGGAGGAAGAACATCACCAAGCATCGGCAACGACACATCGGCGAGGAGCTTGATCGAATTGGTTCCCTGGTCGTCAGCGCTCATGGTGTTGTTCCAGTACCGGTTTCACCGATTCCCAGTGATGCCTGCAGTTGCAGCAGATCCTGCTCGGAAAGCAAGAGTGAATGCGGGAAGAAATTCCGCACTTTTCTTTCCGGCGAAATCTAAACGCAAGCCGGCAAGAATCAAGTTCTGCTCAGGGTGGTGCTCGCCAGTTCCTCCACTGACGGGCAGGTACACACCAAATTGCGATCGCCGTAGGCGTTATCAATCCGCGCCACAGAGGGCCACAGCTTGTCCGTCAGCTGCTGTTCACCTAGGGGATATCCCCCTCGCTGACGGCTATAGGAGCGCTCCCATTGATCGGCCGTGATAGCCGCCAGGGTGTGAGGCGCCTGTTTCAGGGGGTTATCAAGCGGATCACTGGCACCGCTCTCGATCGCCGCGGCCTCAACACGAATGGCGGCCATCGCATCCACGAACCGCTGCAGTTCCGCCAGCCCCTCGCTCTCGGTGGGCTCCACCATCACCGTGCCGGCCACAGGCCAACTCACGGTGGGGGCATGAAAGCCGTAATCCATGAGTCGCTTCGCCAGGTCGTCCACCTCAAGCCCGGCGCTGCGCTTGAGCGGACGCAGATCGAGGATGCATTCATGGGCCACCCGACCGCCGGCGCCGCGATACAGCACCGGGAAGTGAGGGTCGAGCTGCTCCGCCAACCAATTGGCCGACAACAGGGCCACGGCTGACGCCCGGCGCAGGCCGGCTCCACCCATCATCCGGATGTACATCCAGCTGATCGGCAGGATGCTGGCGCTGCCCCAGGGAGCGGCGCTCACCGGCCCGATGGCCTGCTCACCGCCGCAGTGCTGCGCCTGGGGATGCCCCGGCAGGAAGGGCAGCAGATGTTCCGCCACAGCAATCGGGCCCACGCCAGGCCCACCGCCGCCGTGAGGGATACAGAAGGTCTTGTGGAGGTTGAGGTGGCAAACATCGGCGCCATAGAGCCCCGGCTTGGCCAACCCCACCTGAGCGTTGAGGTTGGCGCCATCGAGATACACCTGGCCGCCGTGCTGATGCACCAGGGCACAGATCTCCTGAATGCCCTGCTCGAACACCCCATGGGTGGAGGGGTAGGTGACCATCAACGCCGCCAGTTCGGCGCTGTGGGCCTCCACCTTGGCCTGGAGATCGGTGCGATCGATGTTGCCCTGCTCGTCGCAGGCCACCGGGACCACCTGAAGCCCGGCCATCACGGCGCTAGCCGGGTTGGTGCCATGGGCACTGGCTGGAATCAAACAGATGCGGCGCTGCTGCTGGCCGCGGCTCCGATGCCAGGCCCGAATCACCAGCAGCCCGGCGTATTCCCCCTGGGAGCCGGCGTTGGGCTGCAGCGACACCCCGGCAAAACCGGTGATCGCTGCTAACCACTGCTCCAGATCCGCCACAAGGCGGCCGTAACCGGCACTCTGCGCCGCTGGCGCGAAGGGGTGCAAAGCCGCAAAGCCAGGCCAGCTCACCGGCTGCAGCTCGGCCGCCGCATTCAGCTTCATGGTGCAGCTGCCCAGCGGGATCATCCCGTGCACCAGGGAGAAATCACGGGCCGCCAACCGCTGGATGTAGCGCAGCAGCTCGGTTTCACTGCGGTAGCGGCGGAACACCTCCTGCTGCAGCCAAGGCCGCTGACGCCGGGGCACGGCCTCTCCCCAAAGCCACTGCTCCGGGCAATCGCTGCAGTCAGCGGCGGCCAGCTCCTGCTCGAGCTCAGTCCAAATCTCGGCCGCACTGGCACTAGCGGCAGGAGCCAGTGCGGTGAACAGCCGCTGCAGTTCGCCCAGATCACTGCGCTCGTCCAGGCTGATGGCCAGCCCATCGGGCTCAGGCCGCAGATTGAAGCCGGCCGCCTCGGCAGCAGCAAGCAGATCAGCAGCCTGTGCATGCCGGAGCCGCACTGTGTCGACACCGGGGCGCGGCTCCACAGGCAACCCCAGCCGCTCCAATCCACGCCGCAGAACCTCCCGCAGCCGGAGCACCCGCCGGGCCATCTCAGCCAGACCATCCGGGCCGTGATGCACGGCGTAGAAGCCCGCCATCACGGCCAGCAGCACCTGGGCGGTGCAGATGTTGCTGGTGGCTTTGTCGCGGCGGATGTGCTGCTCACGGGTCTGCAAGGCCAGGCGCAGAGCCGCCCGCCCCTCCGCATCCATCGATTGACCCACCAAGCGGCCAGGGATGCGGCGTTGATGCGCGCTGGTGGTGGCAAAGAAGGCGGCGTGGGGTCCGCCGAAACCGAGCGGAACACCGAAGCGCTGGCTGCTGCCAATGGCGATCTCAGCCCCTAGCTCCCCAACGGGCGCCAGCAGCACCTGGGCCAGGGGGTCCACCGCAGCCGTCACCATCACGCCCGCCGCACGGGCTGCCGCGATCAGCTCGGCGGGATCCCAAAGGCCACCGCTGACACCGGGCAGCTGCAACAGCAGGCCAAAGGATCCGGCAAATGGTGCATCACCACTGGCCTCAGCCAACTGCAGAGCGGCCGGCTCCACCCGCACCAGCTCGAGGCCCAGGGGTTCAGCGCGGGTCTGCAGCACGGCCCAGGTTTGGGGCAACACCTCTGCATCCACTAGGAAGCGCTGCGCGTTGCTGTCGCGGCAGACGCCGTAGCTGAGGCTCATCGCCTCCGCGGCTGCGGTGGCCTCATCCAACAGCGAAGCATTGGCGATCGGCAAGCCGGTGAGCTCGCTGATCAGCGTCTGGAAGTTGAGCAGCGCCTCCAGGCGCCCCTGGCTGATTTCGGCTTGGTAGGGCGTGTAGGCCGTGTACCAGGCAGGGTTTTCAAACACGTGGCGCTGCAGCAGCGCCGGGGTGATGCAGTCGTAATAGCCGAGGCCGATCAGGCTGCGGCGCATCTGGTTGGCCGCGGCGATGTCTGCGAGTTCGGCCAGGGCCTCGGCTTCGCTGCAGCCGTCCGGCAGGCCCTGAGCAGCCCCGGCGGCATCCAGGCGGATGGCTTCAGGCACCACCGCTGCGATCAACGCATCGAGCGAGTCGAGCCCAAGATCCGCGAGCATCGATTCCTGCTCGCCGGCCGTGGGGCCGATGTGACGAGCCACAAACGAACTCAGGGCCGTGCCGTGATCAGTGGCCATCCACCTTGGCGCCGTAAGTGGTTGCATCCATCAGACCCTCGAGCTGCGCGGGGTCGCTGGGCCGCACCAGCAGCAGCCAGCCCTCGCCATAGGGATCGTTCTGCAACTCTTCCGGGCTGGCGAGCACGGCTTCGTTGCGCGCCTCAATCGTGCCGCTGATCGGCGCGATCACTTCCTCCACCGCCTTCACCGATTCAACCGACCCGAAGCTGCTGCCCTGGCTGAGGGCCGCACCCACATCAGGCAGCTCCACAAACACGATGTCGCCCAGCTGATCCACAGCAAAGGCGCTGATGCCGATGCGCATCAACTCCCCTTCAGGCCGCACGTATTCATGGCTATCGGCGTAACGGCAGTCGTCGGGGTAACTGAGAGCCATGAGGCCGCCTGGGCGGGTCGCTGCCCAGCAGTTTGTCGGAAATCGGCGCCCAGGATGAAGCTGGCTCGCTAGCCAAGGCGAAATCGTTGGGCCAGGCGAGGCTGGAAGGCCTGAGTCAGGCCGGACCGCACCACCCTCCATCAGCAAGCTCCAGCAGGGCGCGCTCCAGGGCCAACTCCGCATGAGCCTGGGTGGTGCCGCCTTGGGCATAGAGCACGTAGGGCTCCCGCAGCGGGCCATCAGCGGAGAACTCACTGGTGCTGCCATCGATGAAGGTGCCGCCAGCCATCACGAGCTCACTGGCGTAGCCGGGCATCGGCGCTGGCACTGGATCGAGATAGCTGCCAACGGGGGAGCAGGCCTGGAAGGCGCGGCACACCGCCTTCAGGGGCTCAGGTGAACCGAAGCGCACGGCCTGGATCACATCGCTGCGGATGCCGCCCACCAGAGGCTTCACCGCATAGCCCAGTTGCTCGAACACAGCGGCCGTGAGCTCGGCACAGAGCAAGGCCTCACTCACCATCTGCGGCGCCAGAAACAAGCCCTGGAACAACAGCCTGTACAAATCGAAGCCCGTGCCCCCCTCGCTGCCGATGCCCGGGGCGGTGAGCCGGCAGCAGGCCTGCTCCACCAGTTCGGCCCGGCCGGCCACGTAACCGCCGGTGGGGGCGATGGTGCCGCCGAGGTTCTTGATCAGGGAGCCCGCCATGAGATCGGCACCCAGAGCGGTGGGCTCCTGCAGCTCCACCAACTCGCCGTAGCAGTTGTCCACAAACACCAGGCAGCCGGGCTGGATTGCTTTCACCCGCTCCACCAGCCGGCCGATCTGCTCCACCGTGAGCGAAGGGCGCCAGCTGTAGCCGCAGCTGCGCTGGATCAGCACCATGCGGGTGGGCAGCGCCAGGGCCTCAG
>JBIIDQ010000131.1:0-5316 GCA_044238295.1 Vulcanococcus sp. | reverse complement strand
GCGTTGGCCGAAGCGCCAGCGAGGCCGAAGCGGTGTACCGCGGCACCGCCGATGGCCTCATCACCAGAGCCAGCGAACTGCAGGCTCAGCTCTAGGAACCGGCCATGGCGGCAGGGATGACGAGCACCGGCACCTTGGCATTGGCAAGCACCCGCTGGGTTTCGCTGCCGAGCAACAGTCCCGCCAGACCACGCCGCCCATGGGAGGCCATCGCGATCAGATCACAGCCGAGGCGATCTGCCGCTTCCAGGATCGCTTCATGCACCAGCGGACTAACGCAGGTATCGCCGCTGGCCTGCACGCCCCGGGCCTTGGCCTGCTCCAGCGCTTGATCGAGCACGGTCTGAGCGAAGGCCGCATTCGCCTGGCTGAATTGCTCGCTCAAGGCAGGGTCGAGCACCAGCCCTTCGCCATAAATGGCCACATCGGGCCGGCCGTAGTAGCTGGGCTGCACATGAAACACGCTCACCTGAGCGCCGCACTGCTTGGCCAGATCCAGGGCTTCACTCAATGCTGCAGCAGAGAGGTTGGAGCCATCGATGGGCACCAGTACATGACAAACCACGGCAGCCCCAACCCAGCAGCACTCTCAACGCTAGGAACTAAGAAGCGATCCAACCAGCGAGATGGGAGGCCGCCTTCGAACGCACCAGTGCTCGGGCCGCCGGCAGGGCAGGCTCGAGCCGATCGGAGCTGAAATGCGGCAGGTTGCGACTACGCAGCCATGCACCCCAGCGGAATTCGTGAAAGGGAATGAGAGGGGCCGCGTGCACCAACCCTTCCCGTTTGAGCTTCCAGACCAGGCTGCGGTAGGGGTCGTCCTGGGTGCCGCTCAGGCTGGTGGGCAAGGCCGCCGGAGCCAACGGCCCAAGACCGCGGCCGTCGTAGAGATACAACCAGCCCCGCTGGTGCAGCTGCTCCAACACCACATGGCGCTCCGACACCTCGAGCTGAAGCACCACGTAGCCAAAGGCTGTGGCGTTGGGATCAAGGTCGAGCAGCCCCCTCAGGCGGTGATGCCGATCCACCATCCACAGCTCCCCAGTGGCGCTGCGCACCAGCGGCGTGGGTTTGCGCTTCAGATAACGGCGCCGCTCCTTGGGATCATCCTTGGCGAAGTCGAGCTGGCGGCTGCGGATTTCTGCCATTCCCACGCACATTTGCGTGGGCTGGAGCGCCTGCAGCGGCACCTCAAGGAGGTCAACTCCGTCGCCGGATGGAGCCGGCAACGGCTGGTAAGGGGGCAACCGCAAGGCCATAGGGCGACCCTAAGCCGATTTACCGCAGCCGTGATCAGTGCCTGGCTGGGTTTGCTGCTGTGGCTTGGGGTGAGCACACCAGCAATGGCCGCCCAGGCCTGCGCAGCAATCGATGCACCAGCAGTGGCTGAACTCTTCGATCACTGGAATGCCGCATTGCGCAGCGGCGACCCCGGCCAGGTGACAGCGCTCTACAGCTCAGACGCCTTGCTCTTGCCCACCCTGTCAGCCGAACCGCGCACCACCCCGGAAGGCATCCGCAACTATTTCGAGGGGTTCCTAGCCGGAGGGCCGGAGGGCCGAATCGAACACCGCACGATCCAGCTGGGCTGCAATGAAGCCATGGATGCAGGCACCTACAGCTTCCGTTTTGCAGATGGGCATCGCGTTCAAGCCCGCTACACCTTTGTTTATGTGTTCAGCGATGGTCGTTGGCAAATCCAGCACCACCATTCCTCCCTGGTACCTAACGCTTAAGCGCTCTTGATCAGATCGTGAAGGAATCCGCCACGCGGTGTGATCTCCACGGGCTGAGGATTCTGCTTGCTGCGGCAGGCTTCCTGATGTTCACGCACGGTGCAACCAACCATTTCAAGAAACAGGTCGCGATCAGCGATTGAGCCGGTCAGGCCGCAGCTCGAATACAGCTGACGCAAGGGCATCCAAGGACGGGTCGCCACCAGCGCATGCAACTTCTCCAGCCGGAATCGCCGCAGAGCCTTGAGGGGCGGCTCACCGCAGTGGGCGTGACACAAGTTCTGCAGGGTACGAACACTCACATGGCAATGGCGAGCCAAATCAGCCATCCGTAAGGGGCCTGCATAGTGCTCATTGACATAGGCGGCGAGCGCTGTCATCACGCCCGTTTCAGCTGGAGTTACAGCAACTGGCGCCGAGGATGACCGCACGTACAGAGGACTTCCACTGCTTTAGAGATGACCCTAAGAGCAGCAATCCCTTTCCAACGACGTATGCGACACAGGATTGAGTCTTATACCAATCCTGCATAAACAACAGACTGATGACTGATCAACCCGAAGATTCAGGGCTGAACTGAGCTGAAAATCGGCAACGTTGCGAACCCCAAGGATGCCGGCACTGGATTGGGTCCTGCCGGAAGAGCCTGCACAGAGAACATGTAGGTATCAGCCTGGAACGGGTTGTTCCACGGCTTGAGGGCCACCGTGATGGTTTGACCAGGCTGAGGCGGCACGGGGAACTGCACCGTGATCCGGCGGGCTTGGTCATCGAACTGAGCTTGCACGGGGATCCGAGCCCCCTCCCGGCGAGGCAGGCCCACAAACGCCTCGGTGCGCTCAGGCGAGAACTGGAAGCTTCGATCCACTCCACGGGTCTGTTGGATCACCAGACCACCCAGTCCCGCACCCGCCCGCTCTGGGAGGGTCACAGTGAAGTAATAGATCGCGGCCGTCTGTCCCTGGTACCAGTAGTAGTTCGTGAATCCCACTTTCCAGGGCGGGCTCGTGAACCACGTCTGGTTCCCGACTTCCACAGCCTGCACAGGCGCTGCGATCAGCTGGAGTGTCGCCAGCGCCGGCATTGCCCACCCGAATCCTCGAGTTCGCCGTGAATGACGCATGGTTGGGATGAGCGATGGCCAAAAGCTAGCGGCGGTTCCGGCGGTTGATAGGGTCGGGAAGCATGCCTTGTGGGTCGATGAACCGAGCCGAACTCGACGCCATCGATTTGATGCTGCGCGATCTGAACACCCGCCACGACGAGATCCGCCACCGCGCCGCCTTTCGAGGCTGCACCCGTGAGTTGCTCACATTGCAGCAGGAGCTGGTGCGCTATCTGATGCAGAAGCGTGAAGGGCTCAACGGCCGCTGAGCGTCAAGCCAACTGAACGAATGGTTCAGGGTTCTGATCACGGCGATGCTGCACCGGCAAAGCCGGACCCTGCTCATCCCCCACCAAAGCAGCTGTGGCCTCTAGCGCTGATCGCCAGCGCCGAGCCGCATGCAGGCTCATATCACGCGGCACGCTGATGCGATCGCGCCAGTAGCGCAGCCCTGCGGCAGTGCCTGCCGGCGGTGCCAACACCGGTTCGGCCCCATGGCGCATCAGGTTCGCGAGTGCACATCGGAGTGCTTGATCCAGCAAACGTCCAGCCTCTGGCGAACGCTGAAGACCCAGCGGATTAACGGCAAGAAGTTTCTGGCGATGGCGCAGCACCCGAGCAAGGGCTTCCGAAGCCGCCGACTCGGGAGCCACCTGCCGAGTTTCAACGACAGCGGGATGGTCCACTGGCCAGGGGCCCTGATCGATCCATCCCGCTAGCCGTTTTTGCTCCGCACCACCGCTGGCCAGGCAACAACCCATCTGCGGAGGCAGATCATGGGCATGCGTGTGGACATCACTCTGGGTTCCTAAATAGGTGGAGCGCTGCTCCAAAGCCGCAAACCAACGATCAATGGCGGGGTGGTGCTGCCGCAGCCCGTAGCCCTTGAAGTAAGCGAGCGAAGCGTTCATCCGCTCGAGGTAGGGCACAAAGATCACATCGGCGGTGCCGAAAGCCGAGCGAAAGAAGGGGCCCGGCGTGGCCTCCAAGGCCTCCTCCACCAACGAGGCCATCCGTGCGAAGTGTTGCTCGGCAGCGGCCGTATGGGTCCCCTCACCCTCGCAGTAACAGAGCCACTGGCACCAGGCCCGAAACAAGCGCCGCTCCAGCTGCCGCAGGGCGAACACATCGGGATCCTGCAGTCCCTGACCCAGCGGCCCAAAGCTCTCCTCCAGGGCTTGCAGGATCAGATCGCTTTCGGTGATGAGATGCCCGTCGAGCTCGAGTGCGGGCAGCATCCCGGAGGGCACCAGCTGCTTAAACCAACGTTCCTTCTCGCCATAGCAGAACATCGTGACCTTGCGAATCCGGTAGGGAATGCGCTTCTCCTCGAGCCACAGCCAAACCTTCTGGCAGTAGGGGCACCAGGCGTGATGGTCGCGGTAAAGGGTGACGCGCACCTCGCTCTCCGGCCGACCAAACAGGCGTAGCCGCGCCTGGGCATTGGTGGGGCCTTCCACGCGCTGAAGCTGCAACTCGCTTTCGCTGCAGACCGGGCTGCGCCGCTCAAGTTCAAGCCAACTCAGGGGCTCAGCCACTGCAATCGCGCCAGCAATCCAATCCATCCCCACAGCATGAACGAATGGCTCCTGCCACTGCGGCCTTCACTGCGACGGGCAGCCACCTCAGAACACTCCACGATCAGCCCTGAATCAGACAGCAGTCCGGCAGGTCTCCCATTCGGCAAGCCCGTCGCTCATCGCCACCATGCCGTTGATGGGTCGATGGGCATCGACGCTCATCGCGAGGTGGAGCCGGAAGCGAAACGGACTACCAGCGGCGGGGCCAGGCGAATGCGCCGGGCCAGACCAAGGCGCTGAAGGGCACTGATGTGCAGCCAGGTGAGGTCGAGCTCCCACCAGCTGAAGCCCATACGAGCACTGCTGGGGTAGGCGTGGTGGTTGTTATGCCAACCCTCCCCGAACGTGAGCAGGGCCACCCACCAGTTGTTGCGGGAGCCATCCCCGCTGGCATGACTCACATAGCCCCAGCGATGGGTGGCGGAATTCACCAACCAAGTGACGTGATAGACGATCACTAGGCGCAGCGGGATGCCCCAGAGCACCATGGCCCAGCCGCCCACACCGCTGGCCTGGCCGATGGCGTACAGCAGCAAGGCAAGAGGGAGCTGCAACAGCAAAAAGTTGTTGTTCAGCCAGCGGTAGTAGGCCACCCGCTGCAGATCAGGAGTGAGTTGATCGACATGGCGCCGAGCCGGAATGTCTCGCAACATCCAGCCGAGGTGACTCCACCAAAAGCCGAGATGACTGTTGTGATGGTCGGCCGGATCGTCGGAATGCAGATGGTGATGGCGATGCAGGCCAACCCAGTCGATCGGACCGTGCTGACAGCTGAGCGCGCCGCAGGTGGCGATGAACGCCTCGAGCCAACGAGGCACCGCAAAGGCGCCGTGGGCAAGCAGGCGGTGATAGCCAAGCGTGACGCCCACACAACCGGTGAGCCAATAGAGCACCA
>JBIIDQ010000130.1:0-5322 GCA_044238295.1 Vulcanococcus sp. | reverse complement strand
AGAACAGGCTGCCGGGCTGTTGGAATCATCTCGAGAGCGAGCACCAGCTGGCGCTGGAGGCTCAACCGCTCGAGGGTGCGCAGCTGCCAGTCATGGTCTGCGCTGCTGGTGTGGATTTCGCCCAGCATCAGCACGGCCAATTCAGGTGCGCGCTGCAGCAGATCGCTTTGCTGCAGGGCTGCTGCAGCCAGAGCGGTTTGGCAGTCCTTGCTGGTTTGACCGAGCGCCGCCTGCGGACCACTCAGCAGGCTGCCCGCCAACAGCAGGCAGAGGGAGGGTTTCAGCAATGCCTCAGCCCCCGGCCTGTTTCGGCTTGTAGCCCGCCTTCTCCAGTGCAGCGAGCGCTGGGGCTACCTGGTCTCCCTGCAGTTCAATCACCCCGTCTTTCACGGTGCCGCCAGTGCCGGCTGCGGCCTTGAGCTGTTTCAGCAGGCTCTTCAGCTCGCTTTCAGCTGCTTCTAGACCGGTGATCGCCGTCACCATCTTTCCGCCCTTGCCAGCTTTGGTGCGCTGCACGCGCACGCGCTGCTGGTTTTTCGGGGTGGGGTCTGAAGCTGGCATCCCTCGCTGCAGGCTCTCCGGCCTGCTGAATTCCTGCCAGCCGCCCTTGGCCATCGCCTTGTTCTTCGCTACACCCAGTTCAGCGCACGAGTCGGTAGGCGTCTTCACGCTCCATGGATGTGCCTCCCTTTCAACTGGAGATGGTGCGTTTGGGCCTTCAGGGGCAACCCGCTGCAGTGGAGTGTCGTTCCGCGCAGCAAGAGGTCAGAGCCAGCCTTTCCGGGCTTTGGGGCGAGCCTGTTCAGCCTTGTCGCCGGGAGGTTGGTCGGATTCGGATTGATGAGCCGGCCGGTTGGCCCGTCCTGCCACCACCGCCAGTTCCTACGCTGCGTTGATTCCGCCCCAGGCTCCGGTGACCAGCAGCGCTCCCCAGGTTGACCCCGCGGCCCTGGAGCTGGCTGCCAGACCGAACAGCCTCGGCCGCTACGGCCAGTTCGGTGGTCAGTACGTGCCGGAAACCCTGATTCCGGCTTTGGCAGAGCTGGAGCAAGCTGCCGCCGAGGCCTGGAAGGATCCGGCCTTCACCGATCGGCTCAACCATCTGCTGCGCACCTATGTGGGGCGCCCCAATCCGCTCTATGAGGCCGAGCGGCTCAGTGAGCATTACCGCCGGCCCGAGGGTGGGCCGCGCATCTGGTTGAAGCGCGAAGACCTCAACCACACCGGCGCCCACAAAATCAACAACGCCCTTGGTCAGGCGCTGTTGGCCCTGCGCATGGGCAAGAAGCGGATCATTGCTGAAACCGGTGCCGGTCAGCACGGCGTGGCCACCGCCACTGTTTGCGCCCGTTTCGGCCTGGAGTGCGTCGTCTACATGGGCGCTGAAGACATGCGCCGTCAGGCGCTGAATGTGTTCCGCATGCGCCTGCTCGGTGCCACGGTGCAGCCCGTGACCGCCGGCACCGCCACCCTTAAAGACGCCACCAGCGAAGCAATCCGCGACTGGGTGACCAACGTGGAGAGCACCCACTACATCCTCGGTTCGGTGGCAGGCCCGCACCCGTTCCCGATGCTCGTGCGCGACTTCCACGCCGTGATCGGTGAGGAAACCAAGCGCCAGTGCCATGAGGCCTTCGGCCGCAATCCCGATGTACTGGTGGCCTGCGTGGGCGGTGGCTCCAACGCCATGGGCCTGTTCCATCCCTTCGTGCAGGACACCGATGTACGTCTGGTGGGTGTGGAAGCTGCCGGCGATGGTGTCGCCACCGGTCGCCATGCCGCCACGATCACCGAGGGCCGGGTGGGCGTGCTGCATGGCGCCATGAGCCTGTTGTTGCAGGACGGCGAAGGTCAGGTGCAGGAGGCGCACTCCATCAGCGCCGGCCTCGATTACCCCGGTGTTGGCCCCGAGCACAGCTATCTCAAAACCATCGGCAGGGCTGAATACGGCGCCGTGACCGATGCCGAAGCCCTCGATGCGCTGCAACTGCTCTGCCAGCTCGAGGGGATCATCCCGGCCCTGGAAACGGCCCACGCTTTTGCTTGGCTCGACAAGCTTTGCCCCACCCTGGCCCCGGGCACCGAGGTGGTGCTGAACCTCTCCGGCCGCGGCGACAAGGATGTGAACACCGTGGCCGACAAGCTCGGCAGCGCCCTGGGCGGCTGAGGCTCAAGTCCGGTCGCCAGGTGAGTCCAGCTCGGCGCGCTTTCTTACTGCAGATCAAGGTCGGTGCGCACGCGCCCTCACCTCGATCATTCTTTTGGGCCGGCTGTTCGCCATTGATTCAGGTCCTTCCATGGCGCTCCCCCTAGCGATCCAGGCCACCGAGCCCGTTCCTGAGGTCCGCTTCGTGTTCGCGGCGCCCTCTCCTTACACCGGGCGTTTTGATGCCACCCGGGCGGGTTTGGGAATCGCTCTTGAGCTGCAACGGCTGGCTCGGGAGCAGGCCTTGCCTGTGCGGATCGGACTGCGGGCCCTCCCGTTAGAAGCAGGCCGCGCTGAGGTGCAGGCTTTGCTCGAGCCGCAGCCGCGCGTGTTGGTGGTCGGAGGATCCACCTGGAGCCAGGGCTCTGCTGCTCCCTTGCGCCGCCTGTTTGAACTGGGTGGAGGGGTTTCGCTGCAGGGGGTTCGGGCCACCGCTTATGCGACGGCAGGCGGCGCCCATACCGGTGGCGAGATGGTGGTGCTCGACAGCCTGCGCTCGTTGATGGGGCAAGGAGCGCTGGCGTTCACCTCCGGCCAGCGGCTGATGGTCTTCAGTACCGACGAACGGCTCGATCATCCAGCTGGCACCTTCACCCCGCTCGATTGCTGGGCGATGGGCCAATACGCCCGAGAGCTGCTCTTGCAGGCTTATGCCAGCCCAGATCCTGTCCAAACCGCTGCCCTCGCGAGTCGCCTCGGGGTCGACTTGACCTACTTCCGCCGATTCCCCCGGACTTTGTCGTCGCTCCCCTCTGCGTCGACCAAGGTCTGCGCCCAGATCAATGCCCTGGCTGGGCCCTCGCGGCCTGGTTTGGCTGCTGTGGCGTCTGCTCTGGACCGTTCGGCACCAGAGATCCGCAAACTGTTTGCGCCTTAAGCAACTGTTCAACCGCCCTGGGCCCAAGGTGCCCCGGAGGATCGAGGGCTGATCAGCGGTCGCCGAGTTCTCAGCAGAGCAGACGCTCAAGGACATCGGCCACTGAGCGCACAGCTGCCCGAGCTGTGGCGTAGGCCATCCGCATGGGTCCCACCAAGGCAACCTGGCCCAGGCCCCCGTCGCCACTGCGGTAATCGGCCTGCACCACAGCGCATTGGTGCAAGGCTGGATTGGGGTGCTCCATGCCAATCCACACGCCCCCCAGCGCCTGCACCTTGTCTGGATGAAGCACGCGCTGGGGTTCGCTTTCGACAAGCTCTAGGAGGGGCCGAAGGCTCTCGCTGCGCTCAAACTCCGGCTGACGCAGCAAGCCTCCGAGCCCAAGGGTGACGGCGCTGCTGGGTTGATTGCTCCAAGCTTGCTGGTGGCTGACCAGTCCTTGGCGCAGTTGGTCACCGCAGGATTGGAGCTGCGGTGGCAGCGTTCGCCAGTCGATGGTTCCCCCTGCCAGTTGAGCGCTTACCCAGCGCTCGAGTGCCGGAAGGTCGTCTCCCCGGCCGTGGGGAAGGCGCAGGTTCAGGCTGGTGGCGGAAGCACCACCCTCCACCAAAAACACCAAAAGGCGATCCCCGCTGGGGACAAGGCGGAGAGCTTGCAACGCAGGGCTTGGCCGCTGCGGCCGTGTGATCAGGCTGAATAAACCTGTGAGGTCCGCTAAGCGTCTGGCCAGGTGAAGCAGAAGATCATCGAGGGCGGCCCATTGCAGGCTCAAACCCATGAGTTCGCTCTGCAGTTGGCCCACCGCAGCCCCAGGGGCGGGAAGGAGGCAATCCACGTAATGGCGATAGCCCAGGGGGCTTGGCACACGACCGGCGGAGGTGTGGGGCTGGGTGAGCAGGCCACGCTGCTCAAGGGCACCCATGGCCGAGCGGATCGTGGCGGGGCTGGCCTCCAGGCCAAAGCGTTGCACGAGCGTTTTGCTGCCCACCGGTTCGGTGGTGTCCACGTAGTGACGCACGGTGGCCTGCAGCACCTGCTCTTGCCGGCGGGGCAATGGCTGCACGGGATCGGCGCCTGTGTCGGAGGTGCGGGGATCGTAGGGGCGATGTGGGCGCTGCAGGGCGCTCAGTAGCGCGGCACCGTCGGATCCACCTCCACGCTCCAGGCATCAATGCCCCCGTGCAGGTTCCAAACCCTTGGGAATCCTTGGGCTTCCATCAGCCAGCAGCTGAATTGCCAGCTGCGAATGCCGGCATGGCAGAGCACCACCACATCGCGCTCAGGATCGAGCACCTCGCGCAGGGAATCGATCCATTGCTCCGAGGCGCTCAGGGGTAAGTGCACCACGGGCTGGTTCAGCTTCGCCAGCTCCAGTTCCATGGGTTCCCTGACATCCACGAGTTGCAAGGCTTCGCCGGCTTCCAGGCGCTGATGCAGATCCTGGGCGCGAATCGAACTTGGGGTGCTCATCGCCAGAAGCTAGGGCTTGTTGGGGTGCCAAACCCAGCCCCTATGCATAAAGATGAGGCCAGTCCTGCAGGCAACGGATGAAGGCCCGTCCCTTCCTGGCGGCAGTGTTGGCGGCGGCCTTGGCGTTGCTGAGCTTGGGAGCCACAGGCTGGTGGTTGCTGGTGCAGCGCAGCCCACTTGGCTTGCAGAACCAGCACCTGGCCCTGCCCTTGGCGGCCCGCTTTGTGCCTCGTACGGCTCCGCTGAGCGTGCATTGGCTGCTCTCGCCTGAACAGCCAGCTGCTTACGCCCGTGCAGTGGCTGCGCCGCGACAACGCCGTGAGGCAGCGGCGGCAGCAGATCGGCTGCGCGATGGCGCTTTTGCTGCTGCTGGGCTCGACTACGCCAGTGAACTGGCTCCCTGGCTGGGCCGCGAAAGCAGTTTCGCCCTTCTCACTCCTCCGGCCGCCCAGGAGCCCCCCGGCTGGGTGCTCGCTCTGCGCAGCCGAGACAGCGAGGGTGCGCGGCGCTTCCTCCAGCGGTTCTGGCAGAGCCGCAGCCTCGCCGGCACGGATCTGCAGATCAGCAGCTACCGAGGCATGGGATTGATCAGTGGCCGCGGCGCCCTGTTGGGCCAAGACCCACAGCCCCTGGCGACAGCCCTGATCAACGATGAGCTGGTGCTGATCGCCTCCGGTCGAGGTGTTCTGGAGCAGGCGCTTGATGTCTCCCAGATCGATGAACTCAATCAGGCCGCCAGCGCTCCACTGCAGCAGGCCGTGGATCGCCT
>JBIIDQ010000129.1:0-5341 GCA_044238295.1 Vulcanococcus sp. | reverse complement strand
GTCATCTGGTGGAAGTGCTCAGCGGCATCCAGACCGTGAAGGCCCAGAACTTTGAACTCAAAGCACGCTGGAAATGGAAAGAAAACTACGGCCGGTTTGTAGCCGAAGGTTTTCGCAATGCGGTCACATCTACTTCGGCTAACTCCCTCACCAATTTCCTCAATCAGCTATCTGGGCTGTCAGTCTTGTGTGTGGGCGCTTGGCTGGTACTGCAGGGCCAACTCAGCCTCGGTGGCTTGATCGCCTTTCGCATCATTGCCGGCTACGTCACAGGCCCACTGTTGCGCATGGTGCAGCTGTATCAAACCTTCCAGCAAACGGCACTGTCGATGGAGCGCCTCGCCGATATCATCGACACACCACAGGAATCAGAACTTGTTGACCGAACAAATATCCCCATGCCTGAGATTCACGGCCAGATCATCTATGAGGATCTCAGCTTCCGGTTTGGCAAGGAAGGCCCGCTGCAGTTAGCCAATGTGTCGGTCATGATCGAGCCCGGCCAATTTGTCGGGATCGTGGGTCAGTCCGGTTCCGGCAAGAGCACGCTCACAAAACTGTTGCCGCGCCTGTACCCACCTCTATCTGGACGCATTTTTATCGACGGCTTCGACATCGCGAAAGTCGAGCTCTATTCACTCCGTCGTCAGATCGGCATCGTGCCCCAAGAATCACTGCTGTTTGAAGGCACGGTGCAGGACAACATCGCCCTGACCAACCCCGAAGCAACCAGCGATGAAATCATTGCGGCTGCGCGCATCGCCTGTGCCCACGACTTCATCATGCAGTTACCCATGGGGTACAACACGCCGGTGGGCGAGCGGGGCGGCACCCTCAGCGGCGGCCAGCGCCAGCGCATTGCCATCGCCCGCACCGTGCTGCAGAATCCTCGTATTCTGATTATGGATGAGGCCACCAGCGCCCTAGATGTGGATACCGAGCGCAAGGTGTGCCTCAATCTGATGGAGGCCCTGCGCGGACGTACGGTGCTCTTCATCACCCATCGCCTCAACACCATCCGCAGCGCTGATCGCATCTTGCTGATGCACCAGGGTTCCTTGGCCGAGGACGGGTCTCATCAGGAGCTACTGGACATGCGCGGCCGTTACTCCACCCTCTTCCGCCAACAAGAGGCGGCCGGCGAGGGAGCCTGAATGCCCCCAACGCCAGTTGATCATCTGGTTTGAAGCAATGACCGCTTTTGCCGTCACGCCCCAGCGCTGGGAAACACGCGTGATTCATCTCAACATCGCCAACACGCCCCCTGGCCCTCCGGCCCCGGCCCCCCAGCAGGAGGAGCCCCCAACCAGCCAGAGGCCACTGTTTTCAGAGACGTACCTCAAGCAGGAATTTCCCGATCACTACTCTCCCCCGCAGCAGCCCGGTTCCGATCAGTCCCAGCATCCGGCTGTGCAGCTGCAGGGATTCATCAACGGCCTTGGTCAGGAAGGCTGGGAATTCGTTGGGGTGTTCCCCATCGGTCAACTGGTGATGATGTTCTTCCGCCGTCCGCTGCCGGTGGAAGCTCAGCCAGAGCCAGCAGTTGAGTCAGCGGCCTCGTCGCAGCAAGACGTACTGCAGCAGATACTGCAACGCCTTGAGGCTCTCGAGGGGGCGTCAGCGCCAAGGCGAACAATCACCACATCCAGCCAGGCCCCTGCTCGCGTTCTGAATCCGATAGAACAGGACCAGTTGCCTCCGGCACCCTCACTACCCACCCAGCACGCGGCCACAGCCATGGGCCTGCGCTCTGCCGGTGGTCTTCTCACCTTTGGCGCCCGCCATGGTTTCCCTCCCGGCTTGGTAAAGCTGGTCAGCAACGGAATGGCCGCTGTCTATCTCGGCACCGAAAAACGCCAGCGCGGCGGGCGGTCTATCAGGCTTTGGAAAGTGTTGCCACAGTCGGCATTGCCACCACAGTGAAGCAGGTATGAATCAACCCAAACCCAAGCGTTTTCAACCGGTCCTGTGGCTCCAAACCAAGGGGCTTCCAGGGTTTCAACGCCGCTCGAGTCACCTAATCCATCGGCTCACGGCCGATCCTTCCCGCCAACATTGGACAGCGCTGCAGCCCAGCACCAGCTGGAGTCGTTGGCTGCTGTGGAGCATGGTGGGACTGGCAGGGTTCGGGATTATTTGGTCTTGCTTTGCCCGCATCGACGAAACCGTGCAGGCCACCGGCAAGCTGGAACCCACGGGGGTCACCAAGGAGGTGAAAGCACCGCTGGGCGGGGTGATCGCCGAGATCCTTGTGCGTGATGGTGATCTGGTTGAAAAGAACCAGACATTGCTGCTTCTGGACACTGAAGCCGCGAAGGCTAAGTTGAAAGCTCTAAAAATTGTTCGCGAGCGTGTCAAGGCTGATCTCACCCTTAGCCAGGCCCAACTAGGAGAGCGTCCTCAATTGGGCAACCTCAACAGCAACCAAGTGGGCAAGCTGGTGGCACTACAGGCGGAATACGCCAGCCGTATCGATGCGTCTCGTCAATCAGTGCGGCAGGCAGAACGGGCGGTGGATTCGACCCTGGCTCAACTGCGTGCAGCCGAGTCCTCTCTAAAGATACGTCGGCAAATCCTAAAGGATATTCAACCGTTACAACGGGATGGAGCGATGGCGCGCTCTCAGTATCTCAAGGAATACCAAGAGTTCCTGATGCTCGAAGGCGATGTAAAAAGCAAGCGCTCTGAGCTCAAGCGCATCAGATCAGCCTTGGCCGAAGCACGGCAGAAATTACTGAACACCCAGGCCCTCACCCGCATTGATTTCAGCTCCAAAGTAGAAGAGGGCCAGAAGCAGTTAGCGGAGCTAGAAAATCAGATCAGCGAAACAAGCCTCACCCTCAAATACCAGCGCATCAAAGCACCAGTTTCCGGCATTGTTTTCGATTTAAAGCCAACTGCGCCAGGATTTGTAATCAGCGGCAACGTGCCAGAACCGGTGATGAAGATCGTTCCCAACGACCAGCTCGTTGCACGCATTTTCATCACAAACCAGGATATTGGATTCATCAAGCTTGGCCAAAAGGTGCAGGTGCGCATCGATGCCTTCCCTTACAACGAATTCGGCGATGTCAACGGAAGCATCTCCAAGGTTGGGTCTGATGTACTTCCCCCGGACCAAACATATAACTTTTTCAGATTCCCTGTCACTGTTGGCATGCAAAGGAATTATCTGAGCTATCGCGGCAAATCACTGCGCCTGGTTTCTGGCATGTCTATCACGGCGAACATCATCCTTCGTCAGCGACCTGTGATCGCCATTTTTACTCAGCAAATCCTGCCATTCTGGGATTCTCTGCAGAAACTTTGAGCACCATCCCGCTGTTAACACCCTATGGTTACAGGCCGCCGCACAACCCATTAAGCAGCTCCTGCCTGAGCGAAGCATCCATCAGCATGGTCACCATGCTCACGCGCATGGGATCCAGGAGTGAGAGGTCCTGCAGGCTGAGGCCCGAGGCCTCCAGATCTTCGAGCGTTTCGAGGATCGGGCGCAGGTCGAGGATCCAGTGGCCTGATTGGTCAGCCTTGCGGTCCTGCTGGGAGCCGCTCCAGAGAGGAATCAACTGGCCAGCAAACTCCAGGCCCGGTCTTGCCGTGGCTTCCAGCCGCAGCAGTCGGCCCTCCAAGGCGCGCAACGGGGCACTGCTCAACTGAAGGCCGTCCTCTCCATCCCGCTCCACAAAGAGCGTGCACAGCTGGGCGCCATGCGGGCCAGCGCCCTGGAGGAACAACCGCAAGGATGCCCCGCTGGCCACGGCCATTCCCCTGCTGTCGAGCAGGAGATAAAAGGGAGAAAGGGCTTCCAGACAGGAGTGGGGCAGGGTCAGAGCAGGGCCCTTCTGCTCTACAACAGGATCCCTGAGGACTTGCAGGTGCGTCCGGAGGCGGCCTGCAAAAGAGCGCCAGCGCGTCAGTGGGCCGCTGCGGGATGGGGCCATGGCCAGTCTCCTCAGGCACGCGGTAGCTCACAGCGGAGTTTAGCCGTGTCTGAAAAGGCGCCCGAGCCGTTGCTTACGGCTGCTCTAGCTCGGTGGCGGCATGATGCAGCTGGGGAATCCAGCTTGCCGGAACCCTGACAGCGGTCGGGTAAGTCAAATTTCGCATGATATAAATGCTGTGTGGCGAATTGCCAACCCTGGATGCTCACCCACCTGATCACTAGATGCCAGGGCATCAACCGCCAAGAGCCGGCGCCGATAGTCGATGCGTGACATTTTCTCCGAGGGCCTTCTTTATCTTGATTTACTGGAAATCTACGGCAGCACCTACGCTGTCGCAGAGATCTGCGGAATCGCCCAGAGCAACGTATTTCGAGGCGCAAATGCTTGCGCCAAACTTCTGAATCTTGGCCTAACCAAGGACAAGCAGAACGGCTGTTATCGAGTGGAGCGCAATCTAGATGTTCAGCGTGATCTGCGCAGGCTCAATCAACGGATGCGAGCGCGTGAGCACGGCTTCTTGCGCATTGTTGGAGCCGATGTGTTGCTTGCCAACCAAGACATGACTCTTGAACAAGCCAAAACCTGCCGGCCGCTGCCTGTGCGCTGGCAGGACGCTGGCCTCTCCCTTGACTACCTCGATCGATCCCTGCTGGATGTGGTAGTGGTGAGGGCTTCCCAGGTTGCGAAGCGGACGCCTTGGCCCCCGCCGGTGCGGCGCAGGGATTTGTTTGTACCGCTCGACCCTTTTGCCTGCACGGAGCTCTACACATTACCGTTGGTTCTTCTGGCCAAGTCAACCCATCCCCTAATCAAGTCGGATTCATTGACCGAAGTGTGTGAATTGGAGTGGCTTGTGGATGGAGCCCTCCCCCTCGATCAGATACGAGCGGCCTACCCTTCAGTTTCGCTGCATTCACTGCAAGACCAAGGCTGCACCGAGGAGATGGCCTGGGCTCGGGTCCAGGCTGATCCAGGCCTGTTGTGGCTCACCGATCTGAGCCGCTACACGGCTCTCAAACGAGAGAATTCTGACTGCACTCTCCGACCACTGAACCTGGATCTTGGTCTTCAAGATTATCTGCTGGCGATCACGCTGATGCCACTGATTCGCGAACCGATGCATCAATCCCTGATCCATTTTCTGCGTGAGCTCGCCAGTCCGGCCTACCGAAGCAGCCCGGTTCCTGCTTAACTTCGGTTTGGGCTTCGTCTGCTCCAGGACCATGTTGCGATCGGCTCGACTTTCTTCCGTTTGCCTCGCCTGCTCCACACCCCTGGCTGGAGTCCTGGCCGTGCCAGCTCGGCTGATGGGGATTGGACGCAGCTCCGAGAATCCCAATCTCTGCAGTCGCTGCGGCCATCACCTGGCGATCGGTGAAATCCATCCCGTCTGCCTG
>JBIIDQ010000325.1:0-5417 GCA_044238295.1 Vulcanococcus sp. | reverse complement strand
TATCGATATCGAATCTCAAAAGGCGAGCAAAAAGGGCGTGGAAGGTACCGATCCAGAGGTCCTTAATCACTTCGCGATAAATCCGCGAACGCAGCTGACGCTGGTCAACAGCAGGCAGCGTGCTCCAAGGCTGGCCGAATTGACTCTGCGCAAGCCTCTGCGCCAAAAGCAACTCAAGCCTCTCCTTCATCTCACGAGCGGCTTTATTGGTGAAGGTCACCGCCAGCAGCTCGGCTGGATCCACACCGTGATGACCAATGAGATGAGCGATGCGATGCGTTAGCGCGCGAGTCTTACCGCTACCAGCCCCAGCCACCACCAAGAGCGGACCGACATGGTGATCCACGGCCTTCCGCTGCGCGTCATTCAGACCAGCGAGAAAACCCTGTGCCACCTAGCGACCACGCCTGCCGATCTGGACACTACTCCCAAGTGAAGGCATTACCAACGCCAGCGCCTTGCCCCAGCCGTAGCAGGGTCATCTCGCAACCCGTCGTAAATGGGAGCGAGACGATCGCGCAAAAGCCCCATTTGCCTTTCACTGAGCGAATCTCCAACGCCTGGATTCAGCCTCTTATCTAAAACAGCTTGATGCCGTTCAATCCCAAGCCAGTCACAAAGATCGTCAACGCAGTCTTGGGTAAAAAGATCTTCGTAGATGAGGAATCTCGAGCGCTCAGCAAGACCCAATGATCTCAGGGTTTGAAGAGTGTAGCGATAGTCGGAACGGATATAGATGGCATGATCTGGATCAACACGGTCGAGAAGCTGATCCAAATCAAGATCCTTCTCAACACGCCGGCGCACATGCCTCAAATGGGATGCCGCACGGTCGGTCGGATCACGCATCAAGAAGAGAAAGCGAACGTCATCTGTAAGCTGGGCCATTGATGCATAAGCCTCAGCGGAGAGATGCGCATAAGACGGTGAGATCTCACCAAAATGCAACTGGCTACCGATACGCTCTTCAAAAAAGCTGAGATAGTCCTGGATCGTCTCAATGCGCCCGAGCTGGGCAAGAGCACGCAGCCGATCGAAACGTTCTCGTTCGTAATCGGCTTGGTCCAACCTAGGAGGATTCACACCATAGGCGAGCACGATTTTTTCCATCCTCCAAAGACGGTAAGCATCACCTGGCTTGTAGAGAAAGTTTGGGTAGGCGGGGTTAGTCGGATAAAGGTTGGCGAACACATTCATCTCCTTAATCGGAGAATGAAAGAACTGCGGATGACTACCCAGATAATCAGACAGCCAGGTTGTGCCCGACTTCATGGCACCCAAACCAATCACCAGCTGGCGGTGCGCCAATGGCACCGGCGGCGGCGGATCCTTGCGGAACGTACGCTTGAGAAGCTGACGGACTTGGCTCAACTTGGACATGAATACCGTTCTCCGATTAAGACGCATTGAGTGAACCAGAGATCGTCGTAAGATCAGCCGCATCCGCTGCATCGCACTGGCGATCGACAGCCTGGAGTGTTGCAAAAATGGCCGTAATCCGAGTGCGATAGCGTTTCATCTGTGCTTTAGGCAACTCAAGCGCTCCATTGGCAATTCCTGAGGTCAACCTGAGAACAGATGTGGATGCATACTGAAAGAGGTATCGATCTCTGGATCGATTGGCATGCTCAGAATGCCAAGTCAAAGGGGCCCAGGCACACCACGGCCCAGGCACACCCAAACGATTAAGAAGGCTCGTTTTATCACGCACGCCGTAAGGGTAGATCTCATCAAATTGCTCGACCGAGTCAGAACGGAAGGCAACCTGTGGCTCTTCTTGATAGACAGACGTGAAATCAGAGGCAGCAAAGTCATCCTGGTTACTCTGGCGGCGCATTGGAACGACAAGATATGGAGCAGAGGGCACACGCTCTAGATCACTCTTGAGTGCAGTGAAACCGTCGCAAGGGATGAAGCAGCTTCCATCCAACACAAAAGTCCAGTCAGACGACAATCGCCCTGCCGCAAGCGCATGATTACGCGCACCATTGATATTCATCAGATAACGAATTTTCTCGCCACACGCCCAAATCCGCATGCGATCTTGGCTAAACGGGTCTTTCGCCAGGAATTCAGCAGATGAAAAGTAATCTAAACCTCCAAACAGCTGCGGCCTATACTTGAGCGACTGATAGATATCTGGCTCAAAAGGAATCACATCACATGCATATCCGGCACGGTCGACTAGATCGAGGGCTTCTTCTTGAAGGTGTTGATTAACGAAGCGATTCAGAACAAACAGCTTTTGCCAGCCAAATGGGTTACTCTCGGCCTCAAGAATTGTGCGCAGGTTAGATACAGCCTGACCGCTCTGATGGCGTGGGTAAAGATCATTGCCAATCACGCGGCAAACCGTGACGCTGGCGGAACCGGCACAGAGGCAAGGCGAGGATCGAGCAGCGCGAGCAACCAGATAACGACGCTTCATCTCCCGCTGCGCCCGGAAGGGGAGAGACGCAAACCATGCTTTTCTGACCCGCGCGGTTGCTTGCCTAACGCGATAGGAGTCCCGAATCATCAGTGCCATGAGGTGGCTACAAAGCTCTTCGCCATCGTTGTGACCCGCCGCAGCTTGAAGCGGAGGCGGTCAGCCAAGGGCTCTGCCGTGGGCACTTGCTGAGCAAGGCCCCGATAATGGGACAGTTGCTCCTTCACAAGAGACGGCAACTGGGAGTAGTCAACATTCTCAGGATAAGCGGAAAAATCGTCTGAGAAACCCTGGGTCGAACAGTGCCCGTAGCGGGTGAGCACACGCTGATTCGCTTCGCGATAACGCGCCAAGAAGTTGACAGCCGACTGACGCGAGATTGTGCGTGGGGAGCCAGAGACCTCTCGTTCAATCTGACGCTGTAGTTGGCGGTAAGCATCATTGCGCATTCCTGAACTAAACTGAACTGGATAATGCTGGTTGAGCTGAGCCAGAACAAACTGTGCTTCGGCGCTAAGTGCTGAATTATGGCGGCCTTGAGCTTCTTGAATGAAACCTTCATCAAGATGAAGAAGGCGTGCGAATGTCTCGACAGGCCGATCACTTCCGTAAAAGAAGACCTGAAGCTCACTATTTGGTAGACCCTCAAAGCGAGCTAGAATCGTCTCGAAATCGTAGAAGAAGAGATCGTCGTTGACGATGCGCTGATCGGATAAGCGCTGAAAGTTGAAGGGTGAATAGTCAACATAGATATCCTCAAATCCGCCATATCCAGACCGCAAGATCGAGCTAAAACGGCTCAAGGCAAGCTGATCCTGACGACGTAGAAAGATCACGAACTGGATGTGATCAACGTATTGGCCGACCACAGCAGCCAGCCGATTGATCTCCGCAGCAGAACTAAGACGACTGGAGATCAACTCCGATGTGATCACCAACGTATGCCAAGACTGACCTGCCTGCTTCAGCTCACGCGCAAGATTGGCCAAAACCCTAGAGCGAAAGCGTTCTTCTGAAAGCCCTGTGGCAAACAGATGATGGCTTTTGATGTTGTCAACAACACCGTTATCCAGGCAAGCCGAAACCAGTTTGGTGTGGTTGGGATAGCCGATGGAATGCGGCACGAGCACTCCCCTTGCTTGCAGACTGCCTTGATTGGCAACCAACCAGCGTTGGATCGCCGTTGAGCCAGTTTTCTCCAAGCCAATATGGACAATCGCCGTACGCTTCCTCATGAACGGCACAACCTCATCGAATCCAGACTACGACATCTAGTTGAGTGAGACTCATCGCTTAGGCCCTGGGCTGAGCAGACAGCAGCTGATCCAGAAGCTGCATCATCGAATGGGTGCGGGAGCGATAACTGCAGGATGCAGGCAACTGCTCCAAGGGCAGTGCAGCAGAAAGGCCACGCTGCTTCTCCAGCAAGAGAGCATCAACAGCAGCCAGGAATGCGGATTGACCAACACAAATCTTGGCCAGATTTCCGTAATCCTGCAGCGCCGGCAGATTTGTGGACACCACGGGAACACCAGCCGCCAGATATTCAAAGAATTTCATGGGAAACATTGAGCGGGTATAGTCATTGATTGGACAGGGGAGCAATGCCAAATCAAACCCCCTCAGATAATCAGGGAGAACCGCATAATCCCTAGGCCCCATAAGATGAATATTGACATGACACATCAGCTCATCTAAAGCCGTTGTTGGGTCACCCTCGCCAACACGACCGATCAGAACAATCTGACAATCAGGCCTGTGCCTAGCCAGAGAAGCAATGAGCTTGAAGTCAAGCTTGTAAGAACTAATCGCGCCTACAAAGCCAAGGCGCGGCCCTGGAGACAGATTCAGTAAATCAGATGGAATGGGCAACTGCTGAGTGCGAGCCCTGGAAAAATGCTGCACATCTGCGACATTAGAGTCGTAGCGAATGGATGCATTAAAGACGGATCTTGTGCGTAACAACTCAGGCGAAGTGACAAAGATCTGATCACTCACTCGACATAGCGCTTCCTCCTCTCGAGCAATCAGTGCTGCCGGCATACAAGGCTGTGCCGTGAGATCGTCAACACAGTGATACACGAGTTGACGATATCGTGCTGGCCTCAGCGGCAGTAACAATGCCGTTAGGGGATTGTACGTCCAGAAAAGATCACGATGCAAGCCAAGCCAACGCCGCCAAAGCTCAAGCAGGCTGACGAAAACAATCTGATTGACCAGCCTTTTCCAGCCTGAATGCCCTGCCGGCAAGAGCAGTGGAGACCACACCCAAATCCGGTCAGCCACGCGGCGCGGTGGACGCAAACCGCGCCGCAAACGACGACCAATACGGCGGAGGTCCTGAGCCTCTAAACGCGGAGGGCGTAAACCGACGGACTCAATGTAGAGAACACGATGGCCAAGATCAGCTAATGCAGAAGCCACATGTTGTTTATTCGTCCAAAACGGATGATCCCAATCAGCAGTGGCGAGCAGAACAACATCGCGACTGGTCGTGCTTGGCATTGATGCGTCGGTCACTCAGAACGAATCGAGAAACGGCTCTCGAGCTGCGTGAGATCTTTAAAGCTTTCAGATCGTTCACGTAGCTGCTCAAATGAGCCTGAAGCCGTCAAACGACCCGCATCAAATTGATAGATGCGATCACAGCGCTCAATGGTGGACAAACGATGGGCAATCACAACCGTTGTACAGCGACGAGCCACAATTTCAAGGGCTGCAATCACCTCAGACTCAGTTCGGTTATCCAAGGCGCTAGTGGCCTCATCGAGCAACAGGAATTCAGCCTTCCGATAAAAAGCCCGTGCTAGGGCCAAGCGCTGACGCTGGCCTCCTGAGAGATTCAGGCCATCACGACCAATCGGCGTGTAGAGACCGTAGGGAAGACTGGCCACAACATCTTGCAGTTGGGCGGCCTCCAGAGCCTCCCAAACTCGATCCTGATCGACACCAGCTGGATCTTCCGCAAAGGCAATATTTTCTAAAACAC
>JBIIDQ010000128.1:0-5446 GCA_044238295.1 Vulcanococcus sp. | reverse complement strand
CTCAGCACTTCAGCAGATTCGATGCGCTGGCCTGCGGGTGGGCACAAGCACACCACACTCAGCCAGTCTCGAATCAGTCGTGTGCCGTCATCACTGAACGCCAAACAGCGCATCAGCCATGCAGTGCTGCTGAGCCTTGCGCTCATGCCTAGCACCACCATCGCCGCCACCATCGGCGCCTCTCAAAACGTGGATTTCAGCCCCACGGTGGTGAATAATTTCTGCGACATCTCCACAACTGGTGGATCACTTGCCGTTGAGAAGAAACGGGGCTTGATCACCTCCGACTCCAGCGAATCCGGCACTTTCAGCGGCACCCAAGCACCAGGAACGATCACCATTGTGAGCAATCTCAGTGCAGAAGGAGCTGTGATTGTGGATCCACCCAAGCTCACGGGAACAACGGCCCCAACAACCAGCGAGCTGAAGATTGGCAATGGCTCGTACAGCAGCCAAGCGCAAATCATCAAAGTAGGCAGCGACGGCAACCTTGCCAGCACCAATCTCAATGTGCGCTTCAGCACTAACACAAACAACGGCAAGTTTGCCAATGGCACGTATGACGCCGTCGCCACTGTGACCTGCACGGACAATGGCACTCGCTAAAGCGGTCGCTGGCAGCCTCGGCGCCGCTGTCTGGCTGAGTTCAGGCCAGACCTTGGCGCTGGGTCTTTCTCCCATGGTGCTGGAACAGCCCCGCGGCGTGCTCCAGGTCAGCAACACCAGCGATCGGCTGCAAAGGGTGGAGCTACAGGTGTTTCGAGTCCGCCAAGTAGAAGGACGCAGCACCGCCGAGCTCACGCCTCTGCCCACGGCTGAAGCTGAGGCCTTGATCCGGCTTCGACCGTCCGTCTTCCGCCTTGGCCCTGGGGCCAGTCGCGTCATTGCTTACAGCGTGGCGCAAGATCAACCTTCGTTTTATGTATGCGGAACCTCGCTGCAGGGCCTTGTTCAGGCAAGGATTTGCTCACGCTGGCGCTCTGCCTCTGCCTCAGCCCGGAGGCGGCCGTAGCCCAGATTTTTCTGGCTCCAAACCAACAATTTCCCCAAGGATCTCGTGTTTCGATTGACCTCGGCTCGGTGCGTTGCAATGCCGATGCCGGTGCGCTGCCCAACCTCAGCCTGTCCGCAGGTGCCTATCCGGATCAATTGGGCAACAACGTCAGCGTTGCTCAAACAGATGGGAACGCCACCGTCGGCAATCAGAGCTCACTCCTGGCAATCCTGAGCCTCAACATTCCGCTCAGCCGCAGCAACAACGCCTTCAGCTGCCAGCCCCTACTCAAGGACGCCATGATTCGAACCCGCATGGAGAATCTTCGCCAACTTGTTGACGAGGAAGTCATCACTGAATCGCAATACAAACAGGCCCTACTCAGCCTCTACGGACCATTGAGCACCGGCGAGCTCTCACTGCCGCCCTCCCCCAATCGCGGCACCAATGTGACGGTGGAGTGAACTTCAAACCCAGCAAACCCTCAGGGCAACGCCACACCCACCGAGTGCATCCGCACGCCTTCAGCCTGAGCCAACTCACCCGACAGCGCCTGGACCTCCACCGCCGCCAACTCCTCCAGCCGCGCCACCGTGGCCTCACGGCCAAAACGCTCTTCGCAGAGGCACCAATACAAGCCGAAGTGGCGTGCCTCACTCGCCAATAATTCGCCGTAGAGAGCACGCAGCTCCCCATCAGAGCTGTTGGCCGCCAGTAGAGCCATCCGCTCGTGGCTACGGGCCTCGATCAAGCCGGCCACCAAAAGGGAATCCAGCAGGCGAGCCGGCTCGGCCTTGCGCGCCGCGGCCGTGAGGGTGGCTCCGTAGCCAGGCGCAGGCAAGGGGCGCAGGGGGACGCCTCGCCGCTGCAGCAACTTCAGCACCAGCTCAAAATGCTCGAGCTCTTCCCGCGCCAAGGGGCTCAGCAGCGCCCCTAGCCCCTCATCCGACGGGTAACGGAACATCAACTGCAGCGCCACGCCCGCCGCCTTGCGCTCGCAGTGGGCGTGATCGATCAGCACCAGCTCCGGTTGGGCCATGGCCTGTTCAAGCCAGGTGGCACTGGAAGGGGCCGCCAGCCACTTCACCCGGGCCGTGGGGTTCTCGAGCAGCGCCGTCATGCCGCAGCCTCCTGACGCAGCCGCATCACCAGACCCTGCAAAGCCAAGCCATAACTGGCTGGCCCGAAACCGCAGATCACCCCCAAGGCCTTATCGGCCAGGTAGGAGTGATGGCGAAAGGATTCACGAGCGTGCACATTGCTGAGGTGCAGCTCCACATAGGGAAGCGCCACCCCCAGCAACGCGTCGCGCAGGGCAATGGAGGTGTGGGTGAACGCACCCGCATTGATCAAGATGCCGTCCACACTGCCCCGAGCCGCATGGATGCGCTCCACCAGGGCTCCCTCGTGGTTGCTTTGAAAGCAATCCAGCTCCACGCCCAGCCCAATGGCCTGGCGAGCCAGCTCCGCCTCGATCGACTCCAGCGTGTCGGCGCCATAGAGGCCCGGCTCCCGCAAGCCAAGCAAGTTGAGGTTCGGCCCGTTCAGCAGCAGCACCCGCATCGCTAGCGCCGTTGATCGGCCTTCACTGCAGTGATCGTAAGGAGAGGAGCCAGGGGCAGACCCGCCAGCTGGTAAGTTCTTGGGGTGTGGTTCGGGTCGGTGCCCGAGTGGTTAATGGGGGCGGACTGTAAATCCGCTGGCTCTGCCTACGCTGGTTCAAATCCAGCCCGGCCCACCTTCCACATGCCCTTGTAGCTCAGCGGTAGAGCACTCCCTTGGTAAGGGAGAGGTCACGAGTTCAAGTCTCGTCAAGGGCTTCTAAACCGGTTTGTTAATCAAACCGCATGAAGGTGTTGCGCCCTCGGCTACATCTTCATGCTGTGTTCGACACTATGTGGGGGTTGTAGCCGCATCTACAAGGATGCCTGCGCCTCTGCCAGCGAATCAGCAGCGATCCCTGCAGTGCCTGATCGTGGAAGACCAGGTGATGTTCCTGCAGCTGCTGCGCTCGATGCTTGAAGCGCTGCCGGGCCTGGAGATTAGAGCTGTCGCAACCACCCAGGCGGAAGCCCTAGCTCTCTGCGGCGGGGATGAGCCCCCGGATTTACTGATCCTTGATCTGGCTCTGCCCGATGGCGATGGCCTGGTTGTTGCCGAGGTTTTGATTAAAACGAATCCCAACGCCAAGGTGGTGGTGCTCTCCGGCCAGGGCAGCAGCTTTGTCTGCCCGGCCGCTCTCCAGCCCTGGATTGTGGGTGTGGTGGATAAAACGGCCGCCTTCAGCGAGTTGCAACGCGTGCTGGAGCCGTGCATGCCCTCAGTTGGCGAACCGCTCACCCCACGGCAGCGAGAGATCTACGCCCTGATCGGCCAGGGCCTCACCAACAAGGAGATCGCCCGGAGCACCAGCCTCTCCATCGCCACCGTGGAGACCCATCGCAAGGCCATCGCCCAGAAGCTGGGCATGAGTGGATCTGAACTGGTGCGCCATGCCTCTCTGCTCGGCAATGTCCACCAGAGAGAGATCTGATTGATGCCTCGCGCCTTGAGCCTCCGGCCGCCCAAACGGCTCGCCAACCGACTGGCCCTGGTGAGTGCGCTGCAGCTCCTTCTGGTGACGGGAGGCTTCAGCCTGCTCAGCTACAGCCTCGGCCGACGCAGCGGCCTCGAGCTGGGGGAGGCCTATCGGCAGAACGCCTCGGTGGTGGATCTCTCGATTCGCCTCTCCAACAAGCTCAGCTACCCGATCTGGATCAACGAACTCAACCTCAACTGGCTGCGCAACACCCCCGAGCGCCAACGGGATCCGGCAGCCATCAGCGAACGGTTTTGGAGCCAGATGCAGGTGTTCCCGGTGGACTACATCAACATCGGCAGCACCGACGGCGCCTTTGTAGGGATGGAGCGCACCGGCGCCGGTGAGCTGCTGCTCAACGAAGACACGGCGCGCAGCGGCAGGGGCTCCATGGCCGTCTACGCCATGACCTCCACGGGCCAGCGGGGCCGGTTGCTGGAGCGCATTCCGGGCATGAGCGACACCCATCAAGAGGCCTGGTATGTGCAAACGGCCCGGGCCGGCAAACCCACCTGGAGCTCGATCTACGCCTGGGAAGACCAACCCGAGGTGTTCTCGATCTCGTACAACGCGCCAGTGTTCGGCCCCAATCGCAGCCTGCGCGGCGTGGTGGGGGTGGACATGGTGCTCAGTCACCTGAGCACCTGGCTCCAGGGGGTGTGGAAACAGCGCAAGGGCCTAGCCGTGATCGTTGAACCCAACGGCGATCTGGTGGCCTGCTCCCAGGCGGATCTCACCCTGCAACGCGAGGGGGGCATGGTGCGGCGCGCCAACTTGCGCAACATCAACAATCCCTTGGTTCAGGCGCTCAGTCGAGCGTTCTTCATCTCAGGTGCCAAGGGCGGCCTGCAGAACCAACCCAACAACTGGGGTGAAACCCGCAGCCCCCAGCGGGTGAGCGTGAACGGCAGCACGTACACATTGCAAGCCAATCCCTGGGGCCAGGAGGAGGGCCTCAACTGGATCCTGCTCACAGCCCTGGCCGCCAATCCCAGCAGCGCCGCCGCAGAGCGCAACAGCCAGCTGGCGATGATTGCCGCCGCCGCCGCCCTCGCCGGCGCGGTGGTGCTGATCAACCGCCAGATCACGGGCCTGCTGAAGCCGTTGGGCCAACTGGAATCCGCCTCCCGCCAACTCGGCACAACCCTCGCCACAGCCGCTGGAACCTCCAGCGGCAACCTGCACTTCAACAGTGGTCTCACCACAACAGCCGGCGAGGAGCTGGTCGCCCTCGATGGGGCCATCGCCGAGCTGGTGGAGCGCTACAACCGCCTCACCACAAATTTGCAGGAAGCCCAGGAGCGCGAACGCTTCCGCGACGCCCAAACCCTCAGCCTGCTCAAGGACAAGCTGCGCAGCAGCCTTCAGGCGGCAGCCGTGGCCCATGAGATCAACCAACCGCTGAGCGTGCTGCTGCTCAATAGCCAATTGCTGCTCGAGCGCAGCCAACGCGAGGGCAGCCCTCCACTGCCGGATGCGTGGCGCGGCCAACTGCAAAGCATCCGCACCGAGACCGCTCGCGTGGTGCTCACCATCGAGAAGATGCGTGCGCTGCTACGCAACGTGCAAACGGAGCATCAGCGTCTCGATCTGCGCGCTGTCGCCCAGAGCGCACTGCTCTACGCCCGCACGGCTGGCCCGGTGAGCCGTGTGCTGGTGAACAGCACTGAGCTTGACCGCCTCAGCACGCCGGCCTGGATCGATGGCGATGCCGTGCAGATCCAGATCGCAATCGTGAACCTGCTGCACAATGCCGCCGAAGCCCTCACCGAGCAGGGCCGCAACGATCCCTGGATCGGCATCAGCCTCAAGCGAGAAGGAGAGCAATGGTGGTTATCGGTTGAAGACAACGGACCAGGACTGCCGCCTGAAGC
>JBIIDQ010000127.1:0-5463 GCA_044238295.1 Vulcanococcus sp. | reverse complement strand
CCGTGGATGGGCCCTGGATCGATCGGCTGCGCGAGCGGATCGATGAGCGTTGCACCGAACTCCTCGGCCCCTTGCGAACCGAAGTGATCCTCACGGGCCAGGCGCCATTTGCGCCGTGATCCCAGCGGCCGGCTCCTAGGGTCGCCCAATCCCGCCAGCGCTCCCCGGTGACCACAACCCCTGCCCCCACCTGGGATGTGATCGTGATCGGCTCGGGCATCGGCGGCCTAGTCACCGCCTCGCAGCTGGCCGCCAAGGGCGCAAAAACGCTGGTGCTGGAGCGCTACCTGATCCCGGGAGGCTCGGGAGGGAGCTTCCGGCGCGAGGGCTACACCTTTGATGTGGGCGCCTCGATGATCTTCGGGTTCGGGGACAAGGGGCATACCAACCTGCTCACCCGCGCCCTGGCTGATGTGGGGCAGCACTGCGACACGGTGCCCGATCCGGCCCAGCTCGAGTACCACCTGCCCGGTGGACTCAACGTGGCGGTGGACCGCGACTACGAAGCCTTCATCGCCAGGCTGTCCGCGCTGTTCCCCCACGAAGCCAAGGGGATCCGCGCCTTCTACGACACCTGCTGGCAGGTGTTCAACTGCCTCGATGCGATGCCGCTGCTCTCGCTCGAGGATCCGGCCTATTTGGCCAAGGTGTTCTTCCGCGCACCCCTGGCCTGCCTGGGGCTGGCGCGCTGGCTGCCGTTCAACGTGGGCGATGTGGCCCGCAAGCACATCCGCGATGAACAGCTGCTCAAGCTGATCGACATGGAGTGCTTCTGCTGGAGCGTGATGCCCGCGGATCTCACCCCGATGATCAATGCGGGGATGGTGTTCTCCGATCGCCATGCCGGGGGCATCAACTACCCCAAGGGAGGCGTTGGGGTGATCGCTGAGAAGTTGGTGGCTGGCCTGGAGAGCCATGGCGGCTCCATTCGCTACAAGGCACGCGTCACCAAGGTTTTGATCGAGAACGGCCAGGCCGTCGGCGTGCAACTGGCCAACGGCGAGCAGCTGCGCGCCCGCCGTGTGGTGAGCAACGCCACCCGCTGGGACACGTTTGAAACCCCGCAGGAAAGCGCTGATGTGCAGCGCCCCAGAAGCGCGGCGTTGGTGGACGCCACCCACACCCCCAAAGCCGAAGCCACGTGGCGGCGCCGCTACAAGCCCTCCCCCTCCTTCCTCTCCTTGCATCTGGGGGTCGAGGCCTCTGTGATCCCCGAGGGCTTCCACTGTCACCACCTTCTGCTTGAAGACTGGGCCGAGATGGAGAGCGAGCAAGGGGTGATCTTCGTGTCGATCCCGACGCTGCTCGATCCGTCATTGGCACCGGAAGGCCGGCACATCGTTCACACCTTCACCCCCAGCGATATCAAGTCCTGGCAGGAGCTGAGCCCCACGGCCTACAAGGCAAAGAAAACCGCTGATGCAGCGCGGCTCGTGCAGCGGCTGGAGGCGATCTTGCCGGGCCTGGGCGCAGCCATCCGCCACCAAGAGATCGGAACCCCGCGCAGCCATCGGCGCTTCCTCGGCCGCATGGGCGGCAGCTATGGACCGATCCCGGCGCTGCGCCTGCCTGGCTTGCTGCCCATGCCCTTCAACCGCACGGGCGTTGATCACCTGTATTGCGTAGGCGATTCCTGCTTCCCAGGCCAGGGGCTGAATGCGGTGGCCTTCAGCGGCTTCGCCTGCGCGCACCGCATCGGAGCAGACATCGGGCTCAATCCCTGGGCACTGCCGGCCTGAAATCAATAACAAACAGTACTTACACAGCCTCGACTACACACTTTGGCTTCCAATCAAGGAGCACTCAATCACAGACCGCCTTAGACAAAAACAAATCAGGCGACCTTATCCAGGCAAATTACCCCCATCATCACAATTCGTTAAGGCTTCAAGCACCAAAGATTCGAGCCCCTAAGTCGTGAAATAACGAATATTTTAACCATGCTTGGAGCACTCAAGAACAGCAAGATTTCCTCTGAGCTACTTGTTTTAGGAAATAGTTTTCTTAAGCAAGGCGTGCTTGGCGAAAATTCGAACCTCTATCAGACCGTACAGATCGGAAGCGACCTTAAACTATTATTCATAGAAGAAAATCGAATACTCATTCAAGCAATCGCCACAAGCAATCCCGATCAGCTACGCAGCGATCTAGAAGCCATTGAACTAGAAAACTCCGTACAATCAGATTTCGTTGTATCAGGATGGCTACCTCTAGAGTCAGTCAGCGAACTCAACTCTATTAAGTCCCTTAGATTTGCTAGCCCATCTTATAGGCCCATTCCTTCTGTCGTAGACACCACGGAATCCAGCGCTCTACTGCCATCATTAAATGGATTAGAGAACAATCAAGGAGATGTTGCACAGGGCTCAAATAGGGCTCGCGAGAAATTTGAGATCGATGGCACTGGCTTTAAGGTTGGGGTGCTATCCAATAGCTTCAATGCAACTGGTGGATACAGCGTAGACATTGCTAATGGCACCCTACCTCCCAATATCGAAGTGCTCAAAGATGATCCTTCGGCGGTTAATCGGCAAGCCCCAGACGAAGGTCGGGCAATGCTCCAGATCGTTAATTCCGTTGCACCAGGCGCAGAACTAGCTTTTTACACAGCGAACTTTGGCATATTTGACTTTGCGACTGGAATACTCGAGCTGGCACTTGCAGGCGCAGACGTTATTGTAGACGATATCAGATATCTGAATGAGCCGTTCTTTCAGGATGGCGCTGTTGCCAAAGCCATCAACGCGGTCTCCGAGGAGAAAGATGTAGCCTACTTCTCGTCTGCTGGCAACTATGCCGACCAGTCCTACCAGTCAACATTTGAGCCGTCATTAACCATCGGCAACTATCAGTTTCATGATTTCGCTCCCGACCGCAGCACTGATATCTTTCAAGAAATCACCATTAGCAACGAACTGCGGATTAGTTTCCAGTGGGATCAACCCTTTGCGACCGCAAGCTCCAATGGCAAAGGATCAGAAAGCGACTTGGATATTTTCCTATTCAGCGAGCCTACGTTCGACCCAGAATTTTTAGTGGCTGCATCAGTTAACGCAAATATAGGCGGAGACGCTCTTGAGTTGTTAAGCTTCAAACCCACGTCCGACGAACAAACCTATTATCTTGCAATTGGACAGTTTTTGCCCAGCGGCGGAGAAGCACCCTCACTAATTAAGTATATAGATATAGCTCCTGACAATCAGTTTGAATACGCAACAAACAGTTCAACCGTTTTTGGCGGACCCAACTCTTCAGGCGGATTGGGGGTGGCAGCTGCAAACTTTAATCAAACCCCCGCTTTTGGTGTCACACCACCAAGAGCCGAGTCATTCACATCCATTGGTGTGACACCCATTCTTTTTGATACAGAAGGGAATCGTCTAGCAAGCCCAGAGATTAGGCCACAACCAAGCATCACAGCGCCTGATGGAGTATCCACAACAGTTCCAGATTTTAACCCATTTTTTGGAACATCCGCGGCAGCTCCCTATGCAGCTGGAGCTGCGGCACTGATCTTGGAGGCGGTCCCGGACATCACAAACGCAGATTTATACAAAGCTTTGCAGGCATCGGCCATTGATATTCCACCAACAGGATTTGATAACATTACAGGTGCTGGTCTGATACAGGTCGATAAAGCTATCGACTTTCTTTTGAGAGATTTCGATTTTCCAGCGCCAACCGATCCTCCTACGCCAGGGCCAGAAAATCCTGGTAGGCCAGAAAGGCCTGGCTTCCCTGGTAGGCCAGAAAGGCCTGGCTTCCCTGGTAGGCCAGAAAGGCCTGGCTTCCCTGGTACGCCGACATCTCCTCGAAGACCACGCGTTCCCTTTAGCCCTGACTCCACTGCAAGAACAAGGAACAGCAACGATAAAGTGGCTCGGCGCTTCCTAATCGACGAAACCATCGAAGCAAACAAACCGCCCGTAAATCAGAGATTCGAGAACCCCTTTGCATCAATAGCAAATGGGTTGATGCAAACCACCACAGACCAAACCACTGTCGACGATCGTTCATCTGGAGGGATAATTGGCAACTGGTTAATGAATAGCCTTGTGCTACCAGACACTTTCTGGCTCTAGCGACATTAGCGGGCAAAGAAAAATCCACTTCGATTGACCATAAACAGCATTCACCCATACCGAGACCTATATTTATTAGCAGTTTGCGTTGATTAGGCATGACAGGTGATGCGGTCATGCCTAATCAATAGCACGAGACATCCGTTCCTCCGGAATCACGCAGAAGCCACCAAAATTCAAACTCAAGAAATAATGACAAACTTCCAACTAGTCATGTTTCGAATATAAATAAATCATGCCCTTTTGGTGCTATCCAAACAGTCCAGCAAAGCGTTACAGCCTTGAGTTACTGATGCAGATTCAACCATCAAAGCAATGTCTTCTCAAAGAGAACACATCAATTACTAGATAGCTCCGATTGCTCAGGGTGAAGGCTTCCCACAGTCATCTCCTCTAGGGTTTCTCTGGTGTGCCGATTTGAGATCGATTGATGGGCCCTGCCGGCCTAGAACACCTGCACGGGCTCGCCGGCCATCAGGATCGAATCCACTGACTGGTCACCCAACCATTCCAACCCCGTCACGCGCAGGCTGCCACGGGCAACGGCATCCAGGCCTTCGATCAGCACCACGCCACCTTTCTCACGGCTGAGCTGATAGGTCGCATCGGGCAGCAGGTCGAGGCGGTCGTTCTTGCCGCGGCCGAAATCAATCAGGCCATCCCCCTCGAAGCCGCCGAGGATCGTGGCCCAATCACTGCCGCGCCCAAGATCGATCACACCGTTATTGCGCAGCGCGAGCGCGCCTTTGGGTGCAGCCGCCAGCAGCGTGTCGGCGTTATCGCCAAGGTTGATCTCGGCACGGCGGCCGTTCCTCAAGGCCACGACAGCGCCAGGATCTCGATCCTCTGCCAACAGGTCGGTGCGGAGGGCTTCCACGATGCCGTCCAGCCCCGGCAAGAACGACAAACCGGTGAGCTGCGATTCAACCTGCTCGGCATCCGCCCCGCCGGCCGATGCGAGCAACTGATCCCGACTCTGACCGCGGCTCTGAATCACACCTCGTTGATCGATGCCTGTGGTGCCACCAGCCCCCCAAACCACCAGGGCGTCCTGCTCACCCCCGCTGGAGACGATGCGACCGACGTTGAGCACACCCACCTCTGAAGCAAAGCCCAGCACACGGTCTTCCGCGCCGGATCCCATCGACACCAGGCCGGCATTCAAGATCCCGATACCGCCGGAGAGGCCGTACTGGCCATCTGGACCAGCCGTGTGGCGCACCTGGCCTGAGGAGGTCTGCACGAGGCCTGCAAGATCGCCCAGATCCACATAGATCTGCGAACCGAATCCTTCGCGCACACGCCCTTGGTTGAAGGCCCCCACCAAGGGGTTCTTGGATCCCAGCGTGAAACTGATCAGATCCTGGTTCCCCACAAACAA
>JBIIDQ010000126.1:0-5493 GCA_044238295.1 Vulcanococcus sp. | reverse complement strand
GCACCGCCGCGACAACTTCCGCTTCCACCACATCAGCACCGATGAGGTCTTCGGTTCCCTCGGTGCCACCGGTCGCTTCAGCGAAACCACCCCCTACGACCCGCGCAGCCCTTACTCCGCCAGCAAAGCCGGCAGCGATCACCTGGTGAACGCCTGGCACCACACCTATGGCCTGCCGGTGGTGCTCACCAACTGCAGCAACAACTACGGGCCCTGGCAGTTCCCCGAAAAACTGATCCCGGTGGTGATCCTCAAGGCCCTCGCCGGAGATCCGATCCCCCTGTACGGCGACGGGGCCAATGTGCGCGACTGGCTCTACGTGGAGGACCACGTGGATGCCCTGCTGCTGGCTGCCAACCGGGGAGAGGTTGGCCGCTCCTACTGCGTGGGTGGCCATGGCGAACGCAGCAACCGCGAGGTGGTGGAGGCGATCTGCGCCGAGCTTGATGCCTTGGTGCCAGCCGCAGCGCCCCATGCCCGGCTGATCACCCGAGTGGCCGATCGGCCGGGCCACGACCGGCGCTACGCGATCGATCCCAGCCGCATCCAGTCCGAACTGGGCTGGCAGCCCCGCCATGATGTGGACGCGGGTCTGGCGTCCACGGTGCGCTGGTACACCAACAATCTTGGCTGGTGTGAGGCGGTGCGGGCTGGGGCGGCCTACAGCGGCGAGCGGCTCGGAGGACGCACATCCCACTGAGGGACATGGAACAAAGCGGGACGACAGCCTCAATCACCACACTGCACCAGGCGCTGCGCGAGAACCGCAAAGCGGATGCACGGCGCATTGCAACTGAGCTGCGCGAGGCCTATCGCCACGGCGACCATCCGCGATCGCTCCTGGCCTTCATCGAATCGGTGCTTGCTGAATCTGAGGGAAACACAGATCAGCCGAAGACAACACCAGCTCAGCACTCCCAGGCCGGCCCGCAGGCATTCCAATGGCAGGTCCTCGCTGGGGCCAATCGAGACCAGATCCGGCGTGCCCTGGGCCTATGGAATCGCCTGGTCCACGCAGGCCAGAAGCTCTGCGTCCCTGGCGAACGTAGCCCTGCTGAGCTTGCCTCAGGGGAGGTGAATGCTGAAGCCATCGGGCGACTCCTCGTCGACAGCACGGGATCCCTGCCATGGCTGGATGCCTGGTACACGACATCGCACCAGCTGCGAGTACGGAGCGGCACTTGGGATCAGCAAGAGAACCATTCACCGCCGCAGCACTGGGAAGCACTGCAATGGCAGCCCCAACTGCAGCAGCTGGTGAGTTGCGGCAGCCTGAATCTGGAACAGCAGACTGAGAGCCTGCATGATCTCAACCTGCATCACCCCATGGCCCCGTTGCTGCTGCTGGGCAGTGATGGCAAGGGAGGAGTGATGGAAGCGGCACTCCTTCCTTTTCCATCCTTGCTGCGCCACGGGATCCATCACGGTGAAGTGGTCGCAGAACAGCCCTCCAGAGCCAGCACAGAGGCCATCTCGAGTCACAGCCTGAGCTGCCTTCTCCGGCTGCTGCAGGGGGGCTGGCCAAGGGTCCGCAGCTGGACGATCAGACCACCGAAGGACTGTCCGGGCGGCTGGATCAGCAGAGCATCGGTGCAGCAGTGGCTGGCGCAGATGAGCGCCCTTGAGCCACCGCCCCACGAACCCACACAACCAGAGCTGCACCTGCACATCGAAGCCGATGGCCTACCGAGTGTCCGCGCACTGACCGGGCTCGCGGAGCAGTCGGAAAAAGACGTGACCAGGGAAGCATCCTTCGTCGTGCTGGATCCCACCCACCTGCGTCCGTTGCTACAAATCCGACCTGGCAGACAGCCCGAAGCAGCACCCGAGTCGGTGCGCGTTCATCTCTCGGGCAAGCAGAAAATTGCATACCAGTGCACTGAAACTGTCGCAGTGCTGATGGCTGGCGACACATCGCCAAGGCGCCGCCCCCTCTGGTGCCCAGAAGATGCGACAACCCTAACAGAGGGAATCGATAACAATCGCGATGACGACCGCGCAGTCGACATAGCGCTAACCAGTGTTGGCAGCGCCGATGAACTTCAGTTCAGCCTCTGGAGCATCAGCCAACAGCAAAACGTGAAGATTGATCGGCTGTGGTTGCCAGATCTCAATGCAAACAACCGCAAAGCCCTGGAGAGATCCCAATCGCTGCTCAATCTCATGGCTGCAGAAGGAGTGAGCATTGAATATCGAAGCGATGAGAATCTGAAAACCCTCCTGGAAGACAGTGGCAGCAGACAAAACCACCTGTGCCTCATCAAAGCCGGGGTTTGCCTGCATGAACCCGCCACATTAAAGGCGCTAGCTGCCCTGCTTAGACCTCCCGAGGTAGCATCAGCCGGTTGCCTGATGATCCATGAACATCAGCAAGGACGGCAGCACACGATTGAAGCACATTCGTGCGGACTGATGCCAGGGAGAATTGAGCCCGTCCAGAGCAGTCAGCTGGAGCTGGTGCAGCAGACTCTCGTCAACAAGGTAGGGCTTGAAGATAGATCCGTGATCGCGGTTCTCAGTGATCTTGTGCTAATAGAGCCTCACGATCGGCATTGGAATCTGTTCAAGCCATCGACAACCTGGCGGGGAAAGCTGCAGGAACAATGGCTGCAGGCCAGCATCGGGGCAATACTGGGCGGCTCTTTGCACAGGACCACTGCACGCATCAGCGCGCATTATCACAGTGCTCCACGGGCAGATCAGCGGTACAACGTCAGAGTGGAAGGGTATGGGGTGGAACTTGCAAGTGCATTGCCACGCCTTCTGGCAGCCAGCACATGCAGCGATCGCCTGAAACCATGAAGCTACTGGTGGTGGTGAGCTCCACAGCCGCATTGAACGGCGCGGGGGTGAGAATCCGATACCAACGGCTGATCACACCGTTGAAGAATTACGGGATTCAGTTGACGTTGAAAACCATCGAGCAGAGTTGCCGATACTTACCACACAGCGATGTGGTATTGATCAGCAAAGTGATGGATGCACGGGCAGCAGCCCTAGCCAACGCTTGCCACCGCAATGGAGCCCTCGTTGGAGCAGACCTGTTCGACAACTACTTCAGCCAGAAAACCATCACCGCATGCCGGCCTCAGCAGCGCTGGCTGCAGCAACTTGCGCCATTGCTGGATTTCGGAATCTGCTCAACAGAAGCCATGCTGCACGTGGTGAGGCAAGAAACTGGGCGGCTACCACTGCACTTGATGACTGATTGCCACGGAGGAAGGATCAGAAGAATAGATGATCTACAGCAATCACTCAGAATAAAGGAAACCAGCCTGGCAACAGGAAGAGACTTGAATGTGATCTGGTTCGGCATGGGCGACAACCCGATCCACGATGCAGGCCTTAGCGACCTGGAACAACATGGTGAAACGCTAAGGGAACTGGAGTCAACGGGCCGCAGAGTCAATCTTCGCGTACTCACCAACGAACGAGCACTCAGCAATCAAGGTCTACAAAAGCTGAGCAGGTTACCAGTGCGAACAAGCCTGGAGATCTGGGATGAAGAGCTGGAAACAAGACGCCTGCTTGAAGCTGATGTCGCCTTTCTACCAGTAGCGCAGACAGACTTTAGCCGGGTGAAGTCACCAAACCGCGGCATCACAGCGCTCGAGCATGGCTGCCAAGTGCTAACAACGATCGACAGTGTCTATGAGTTAATCAGCCCCTTCACCTACACCAACAGCCAAACACTGCTCAAGGATTTGGAAGCAGGACAGGCAAAGGTCAGAATCGATACACTCAACGACCTGACCAGGCACTTAGAACGGGAGGCAAGCACAACTGTGGAGGCCAAGAGAATGAAGGACTTCCTTCACAAGTTAAGAGAACAAAGAAGAGACAGTCCCGCCAGCATCATGGCGATTCTGCATGGAATCCAACCGGCGGCAATCAGGGCCGACTGGTGTCACACTGCAGGCGCCATCAGCGTACGATCTCCATTGACAGGCCAACAGGACAATGATGACATTTGGTTCAAGCTGAATGAGAGAGGCGAGGCACTGCTGATCATCCAGGAACAGCTAATCAGAGATAAGCATTTAGACCTTGATAGAGCAGAGCCCAATAGGACAATTAGTCGCCATCCCTCCCAGGGCCTGCGCGAGCTTAAGATCAAGAGCATGGTGGTTAACATGTCAACGGCCACACATCAGAAGCTCACACTTGCCATTGAAGCAGCTCTACGTTGCCGCACCATGGGCGAGAAATTGACGCTGCGTCATGCCGTCAAACAAGCGACAGTGGCACTTCTTGGCGAGCTCATCCCTGGCCTGAGAATTATTGACAACGAGGAACTGCCAGGATGGGCGTAAGCAAGGATAAGGCTGCCATCTTTGTCTTCAGCTTAATTCAGGATGTCACCGTCCTAAGGCCACTGATTTATCTCGCAAGTGACGACTTTGGAGTGCAGCCAATACTTGTGGTGACCCCCGGGTTCCGGCAACGCGACAAATCTGGAATCTGGCAAAAAGAGCTCGAAGAATTTAGCGTCGAATGCCATGGCCAAATCATTCAGCTCAAAAAGACCTGGCAATTCTGGCAAGAGTTCGGCACAGCCAGAGGAGCAGTCATATTCGGAAGCGAGTCGGTGCTGCGAAACCATGCAGAAACCCGAGACCTAGCGAGATACTGTCCTCCAGGCCTTACAAAGATAGCTTTACAACACGGCCACGAGTGCGTCGGTTTTTTGATGAATAGGCATCACAAAGAAGCCCACGGAGATTCCGTAGGCATGGAATCAGATATTCTCTGCAGTTGGCAACCGGTTGCCCACTTGCGCGATCTCAATCCAACATTGCAGAGTCGCATCGTCCACACTGGCCCATCGGCTTTGATAAGGGAAACAAGCAAACGCAAGATTTCAGGCATTGATAAACCGTCGCGTGCCGAAGAGGGCTCAGGAATAGGCCTGGTCTGCGAAAATCTACATTCGGTCAGATTTGAACTCGGAGGAGAGGCAAGATCTGGCTTTCTTGACGTTTTCGAAAGCTTTGCCGAACGGCTCAGGAGCAGTGGCAAGACAGTTGCCCTGCGCCCCCACCCTGCGGGCCAGTACATGGTGCGACAAAGCAATGCAATTCCAGAGAATGTGCTGCTTGAGTTGCGGCCCACTTACAAGATAAACTGGAGTCAGTATTGCTATGGGATCTCTGCTCCGTCAACAGTTCTCATGGACATGCTGGCCAATGGAATCCCAGCAGCAACATGGGTAGATGAACATGGTGAGCTGGATACAACCAACTACGGCAAGCTACCAAAGGTGAGCACCCTGGAAGAATGGATGCGTTTCAGCAATACAGCCAACAGAGATGATGCACAGCTCAATTTCCTCTTGGAAAATACAAGCTCAGAACTGTGTGCCGACAAATTCCGAGCGCTCTTCCAGACAGTGCTTGAGCAAGCACCATCCATCAAGCCAAGCAAGAATCCGACTCAGTCTGTCGCTCTGGGATTGGCTTTGCTCATCGCCGATGACCCGCAACTCCCCACACT
>JBIIDQ010000125.1:0-5517 GCA_044238295.1 Vulcanococcus sp. | reverse complement strand
GAGCCTTACAACCTTCTGTTTGACCCTCAATGGTTCATGACTGTGATTCGCCGCCGCGAGCATTGGAGTGGCATGAGCATCAATGCGTTGGGGTTTGCTGGTTGCCTGCTGGTGACACCTGACTCCGACACCGACTGGCTCCAACGGCACGGTCCCCTGGCTTTGTTGGAGGCTGTGGCCCGCACTTCACTTGCATGAGTTCCGTGGCAACACGGATGCACGTGCTCTGTCAGTTCGTCTTGGCTGAGGGAGCCCAATCAGTGCAAGCCCGTGGCCAGCTCAGCCAAGCGATGCCAACCATCGCGGCGCATCCGAAGTCGCAATCAGCGGGTGCAAGACCACCTTGCGCTGGTGACCAACGTGGCGGGTCACTACGCAGTCCGCACCGCTGAATTGCGCGATGACCTCCATCAAGTGGCAGTGCTCGGTCTGATCCGAGCTGCTGAGCGCTACAACAGCGATAGCAACGTTCCTTTCGCCGCCTTTGCACGTCCCCATATCCGTGGTGCCGTGCTGCACTACTTGAGGGATGTCGCTCCGCTGCTGCGGATATCACGCCGGCTGCAGGAACGGAGCCGTGCGCTGCGGCACTGCCGTTTGGCCCTGGAATCGGCAACCGGTCGCGAGCCAACGAATGCTGAACTGCGCATGCAGCTGGGGCTGACCGATCGCCAGTGGGCGCGCCTCGAGCGCAGTGGGTTCAGCGCTGATTCCTCAACACTGTTGGTTCGGCAGCTGCGCGAGAGCGATCAGCTTGATCTGGCCGTCTCAACAGAGGCAGTCGAGCAACGGGAGGAAGGCGAGGCTGCTTTACAGGCCCTGCAGCAGTTGAACGAGCGCCAGCGGCAGGTGGTGGAGGCGGTGGTGTTTGAGGGTCTGAGTCTGCGGGCGGTGGCGGCAAGGGATGGAAGCAGCGCCGCCACCGTTCACCGCCAGCTCCATCAGGCCCTGGCGGAACTCAGGCGTCTGTTGAGTCCTGCATCTGACGCTCGAGCGTGCTGATGGCGGCATTGATCGCGGCCAGCTGACGCTCGAGTCCATCGCGCCAGAAGGTCAAGGTATGCAGCTTGCGCTCCTGGTGGCGACGGCGGAGCTGCTGTGGGTTGGAGTTGTCTCCGCAGCCAATGAATGGCGGGAACATGGGAAAATAGAGACCAGTTGATGTTCTAGCGGTCGACAACGGCCGACCGCGGGAATGGTTCTAAAGCACTCGGCTTCCTCATCCATGAGGGCAAAAGCCTCGTTTTCACTGATTTTTATGCCAGCGGAGCTAAAGCAAATCGGAACCCTGGCGACCCCCACGTCTTTTTGATCCCACGGTGAGAGAAGTTGGTCCCATTGGTCTGATGAAGCCCTTCCTGCTCCCTTTGATGGCTGGGGTGTTGGTGGCGCCGATGCCTGCACAGGCTTATGTCGCCTTGATGGCTGGTCAGACCGCCAGACCACTGCAGGGCACGTTCAACAACGTTCCGGTGCTGCATTCCAACCAGCCCGAAGAGGTCTTGGGTCCCGGGATTCTTGTTGACACTCAACCCGGTTCCGCCATTGCGGCGGAGACGAATCAGCCCCTCGCCAATGCGACCTACACTTTCAACGGTGAGTTTGGTCTACACGTTCATCACAAATATTTCCCAGAAGATCGGAGTCAGATCCGTGGGGGCGGCGCTCGGCGAGGCGAGCTAACGCTGGCCACAATCTTGATTAACCCCGGCGCGAAGCCCGTTCATATTCGTTTCAAGAAGGGCGCTGTTCGCAACAGCTTCGAGGCTCCATACCTCGCTAACAATCTGATGGGCGTCAAGCCACTCGGCCCTCGACCCTGGAATACAGGTCCTGGGGATGCCACGGCTGTGCAAATGCTGCGAGGCCAACTGGACCGTCGTCTCGAGGATGAAATCACCATCCCTCCCAACAGCCGGATTGTGCTGTTTAGTACAGCGCTTCCAGCACTAGGGATTGCCAATGGTTTACTGCGGGGCCGGAGTGATGGTCCGTTCCAGATGGCTGTCGTCGCCGCCAAGAATCCCAACAGTGATGCCGATATCTTGGCGGTACTGGACAGTCGTCGACTGGCACCTGGGCGTATTTATCTCAGTCGTGTGCGGCAAATTCAAGACGGCACGGTGTTCTCCAGGGTTGCTGGTGTGGCTCTCGGCGATGCCTACACCGCCACCCTCAACCACGATCTCAATCAAGGCGCTCTACACGTTCCTCTCACCAGCACGAACCGCCACCACTTCGGTACCAATGAGGTTCAGGTCAACCAGTTGGCAACCCGAATGCTGGACTCCTCGCTCGACAACGTTGGGACCTACGGGGTGCGTTTCGATGTGCAGCTCAATCTCCAAGGAGCTGGACCCCATCAGTTGGTGCTGAGTCATCCCACCCCGAATGGCAAAACGTTCACGGCATTCCGTGGCTCGATCGGGATCCAAAGTGATGAGGGTTACCGCGAAGTGCATGTAGGCATGCGTTCGGGCCAGAGCCTGCCCATTGCTTCGCTCAATCTCAAACCGGGTCAGACCAATACGGTGAAAGTGAGCCTGGTGTATCCGGCAGACGCCACCCCAGGGCATTTGCTCAGTGTTGTTCCTGATTCACAACTTGCCCAGCTCAGGCAGCGCGAAGAGATGCTGATCGCTGCGCGGGCGGCTGCCAAACCAAAGCCCGCTCCTGCTGTCCCACCGGTGAAGGTCGAGACTGTGGCCGTGCTTGAGCCGGTTGTGTTGACTCCGCAGCCTCGGCCCACTCCTAAGCCAAAGTCCAAGCCAGCCGCACCGGCAGTGGTCACGACACCTGGCTGGAGCCAACCGCTGCCAGCTGTGCCAACACTGCCAGGCCTTACACCAGCCGTGATTACTCCGACGCGGATGAGTCAGAGCTTGATGGAGCGCTACCAACAGGCGGTTCAGGCCCAACAACAGCTGATGAATTCGCTGATGGGCCGATAACCTCAGAGGACAGCAGCGTCCGGGTGTGGCGGAGAGCGGATCCGACAAACGGCGCATCACCCTGGAGCTCAGCGAAGAGCTCCTGGGCTTGATCGATGGGATGAAATCCCAGATGGGATTCCGCAGCCGCGGTCCGATGGTTGAGCAGCTGTTGCGCGAAGTGCTCGCCGAGACTGACGAGCAGCAGGTCAGCGCCGAGACGGCCACTGACCTTGATTGTCAATCCGAAGCTGAACCGATCGGGCCAGGCGAGCTCGACGAATCAGCCGCCATCATTCTCATTGGCTCGTGCCTCGTCTCACTAGCAGACCCATCTCTTGTCTCATCTGATAGCAACGCGAGTTCCTCTTCGTCCCGGCGGGGCACGGTCGCAGGAGCGACCGAGGAAGCTGGAGGTATTCAGTTGCCTGGGTTTGTGCGGCGGCAAGCCCGGGCAGTGAAGCGCAGCCTCCAGGCCCCAGTAGTTCTGCCTGGCGAGGATCGACCAACGGCATTGGCCTTGATATCGAGCGAATTTCTCCAAGACGCCCTGCTCCGGGCACAGCAGCACTGGCTAGAGATTTACGGACAAGTACCAACTGATGCGGTGGTGGATGCAGCGCAGAGCTGGTTGGCGCGTGATATCTGGCCGCAGTCGGATCACAGCGATGGGCGTCCGTTCAGCTGGAACCTGGCTCAGCAGGTCATCCTGTCGCTAGCACCGAGCTGGATCGTTGCGGACCCAACCCTAGAGCGGGTGGTGACTGCGGCTGGAATTCTCGAGGATCCCTTCGGTGGGAGCTCGCTTGCCGTGCGCGTGCCCACGTTGATCACCCGATTTGTGCAATGGCATCGCAGCCGCCATAAACGCACAACGTCATTTGATGCGATTGATCAATCGATGACGGTGCATGGAGCGCTTCGGTTACTGCAACTACCGACAGTGGCTGATCGTCCCTACACCTTGAGAGAAATCCGTGACGCCTATCGGGAACAGGCGCAGAGCCATCACCCTGACGCCGGCGGCTCCGCCGATGCAATGCGCCGACTCAATGAGGCTTATCAGTTCCTCAAAGAGCGGTATCGTCGCACTGCGTAATCATGCGTCTCATCTGCCAAGCATTACGGGACTAGGGGTTGGACCTTTATCTTCGTCTTGAGATTCATGTGTTGCCTTTTAGTTCCCTCAGGCAACTCGGCGTCGCCCACCACTCAGGCTTGGTAGGCATTTGATTTCAACTTTTACTTTTTCGAGAAAACTGGATGCGTTCTACCCGTGATTCCCCAGGGACGCGCTGGCTCATTGCCAGAAACGGTCGACCAGCGGTACTCGTGAGCCCTTGTCCACCTCGCTTGAATTGATTGTCCAGGACCAGTACTCAGGCCTAGAAGCCAAGTAGATGCAGTGCCTCTTGGCCACGCGTACCTGCTGTAGACACAGGTACGCAGGCTTTTCGGAGCAGACAGGCTGTCTGGCTTCTGGCGCGGACGAGCATGGGTAGACCAAGAGAGTGCGATCGGCCGTGCAAGTGCTCGTGCCGTTGATCGAAGGGTGTTGCGGTCCCGAATGGCAGATGAGTCGAGTAACGAGCCTGAGGCGACTTGGGCTTCGGGCAACCTCAGCCTTGATCACCTGATATTGCTGTCTCAATAGTCTTAGTTGTACGCAGGTCCTGGAGTGCTTGTGAGACGCAGGCGGGACGAGCTGGCCCCTTTTTACTGGATCGACTCAAATGTGGATGTTCGGCCACGTGCACGAGTCGCTGCACGCATGAATGACTCCTTTGTCGTTGTCGGTGCTTGCCATGACGGCAAGGGGCGTCAATGGCGCCATCCCTCGCGTCGTGCCGACGATCCATCGATGCGCTGTGAGCTCGCTCACGCCGAGCGGGCTCAGTCATCACTAGTCCAGTTTGAGACGTAGTGCGGGACGCATAAGTAGGCGCAGGTGCGTCTCGTGGGCTAGCTGGTTTTCATGGGCTGGCTATTGGGGTCGGTGCGTTCGCTGCTCTCGGAAACAAAAAAGCCGGTAGTCACTGACTACCGGCCTTGAGCGTCAGGGCTCCTCTGCTAATCAGCAGGGAGTTTGCATGCCCTGAATCAAGAAGTCGAAATAAGGGGCGGCTAGGGAAGCGTCGTCGCCGTTGAGCAGGACCAGGGAGGCTTCCTTCAGGCAGCGCATCGACTCGACCATGCCGGGCATGGGCACGCCAAGGCTGTTGTACATCTCACGGGCACCTTCCAGGCCGATCTTCTGGATCATTTCGGTGCTGCCGGCGAGCACGCCGTAAGTCACCAGGCGGAGATACCAGCCGAAATCGCGGAGGCACTGGGCGCGCTGCTTTTGGCCGTAAGCGTTGCCGCCTGGGGCCACGTATTCGGGCTTGCGGCCGAAAAGCTGCTTGGCCGCCTCGTCAACGATCTTCTTTTCGTTTTCGGTGAGGGCCCGCACAACCGACATGCGGCTGGCGCCGGTCGAGAGGAACTCGACCATCGAGCGGAGCTCACCGCCGGTGGGATAGCGGAGCTGATCGTCTGCCTGCAGGATCAGATCGCGTACGACGCTCATCGAAACCACCTGTTGCCC
>JBIIDQ010000124.1:0-5557 GCA_044238295.1 Vulcanococcus sp. | reverse complement strand
TCGAGGGCTTGCAGCTCGGGCCATACCCGCAGCAACTGCTCCGGCTCGAAACCACCCTTCGTGGGATCAGGCCGCAGCTTCACCTGCAGAAACACACGGGGCGTTAAGGCTTCCTCCACGGCGATCCGAGCCACCCGCTGGGCCAGCGACAGGGAATCCACCGAGTGCACCCAGGTGAACTGCTTGAGCACTGGCCGCACCTTGTTGGCCTGCAGATGGCCGATGAAATGCCAATCCAGCGTTCCCAGATCCGCCAGCTCCTGCTGTTTGCCGGTGGCTTCCTGCAATCGACTTTCACCGAAGCTGCGCTGCCCCAGCTCAACCAGTTCACGAATGGCGGCAGCGGGCTGGCCCTTGCTCACCGCCAATAAATGAGCAGTGGGTGGGAGCTGGGCGCGGATCGCGGCAAGGCGGGAAGCCGCTGACTCACTCACCACAAAAAATCAAATGAAGGTTTTATCGAACAGCTGGCGCCAGCGGGCGTGAGCTTCGGGTCCCTCGCGGCGGGCCCGCGCAAGGTTCTGCTCAGCGATATGACGCGCGTCCATCAACGGAATCACTTCAAATTGGGCGCCTCGCTCCTGGAGGGTGACCACAAAAAAAATGCGCTGGGCATAAAGCGTCACGTAGAGCTCACGCCCCTCACCAGCCTCCGCAACGCGGTAGAGCAAACCAAAGGTGGGGTGGTTGAGATAACGCTCTGTGCTCACGAAGTGCTCACGCGGTCTGTACCGTCGGCGACCAAATCAGAGGCCACCGTACCTCCAACGCAATCCCAGCATCAGCAGTAAGCCCGCAGCGCCAACCCATTGCAAAGTGCGCCTCGGCAACGGATCACGCAATAACTGAGCTGGAGCGATCCAACGCCCACCGCGCGCCAACAAGGCATCGGCTCCCTGCTCCGCCCTCAGCAACACGTTCGCCAGCAGCCGTTCACCCAAGGCCAGCACCAGGGCCAACGAACCCTGCAAACCGAGCTGGCGCAGGTTGACCGAACGGGTCGCCACCGAACGCAGCAGGTTTTGAAACTCTTCCTGCACCAGAGGAAGAAACCGCAGCGACAGCAGCAGGGTGAACCCCAGGCGTTCAACCGGCACCCCCAGGGGTGCCAGGGGTGTGAGGCACCAGCTCAGACCCCAGACCAACGCTTCCGGGGGCGTGGTGAGCAGCAGCAGGTTGGCGCTGTGAATCACCGTGAACAACAGCGTGGCGCTGTTGAGCCCGAGCTCGGCTGAACGCCGGGTGATCACCAGCGGCCCAAAGGGCACAGGGCCCAACTGAATGGGGCCCCAGCGGAGCAGCTCCCAGCGCTGGCCAAGATCCCTGGGAGCCAGGCGCAGCTCCTGGGGCGGGCGATTGCGTTGACCGGCCGCGGCCGCACCGGCCGGAAGCAGGGTGGCAAGCACACCCACCAGCAGCGATAGGGCCAACAGCAAGGGCAGGGTGCGGCGCCAGATCCGCCAGGGCAAACCGCTCAGGGCCGTGATCAAGAGCAGCAATCCCACCAGGGCCAGCCGCCACCACGGTCCGGCCAAGATTGGGGTGAGCAGGAAAGCCAGCGTCCAGGCCAGCTTCAGGCGCGGGTCAAGATCCCTCAGCCAGCTGCCGGTGCCATCGACGTATTGGCCGATGGGGATCTGCCGCAACCAATCCATCAGGCCCGCATCGCCGAAGGCTCAACATGCACAGCCTCAGCGGCCGCGGGCCTGCTGCCGCGCCAGATCCTTCTCGGCGTCGCGCTGCTGCTTGCCGCGCCAGAACAATTTGAGCGGCGACCCCTCAAAACCCAGGCCCTCACGGATCTGCCGTTCCACGTAGCGACGGTAAGTGTCGCCGAACAGCTTGGGGTCATTCACAAACAAGGTGAAGCTGGGGGGCCGCACGGCCACCTGGGTTCCGTAATAGATGCGCCCCTGGCGACCGCCGCGGCTGGTTGGCGGCGAGCGCCAGCTCACGGCCTCCTGCAGCACCTCATTCACCACTGAAGTGCTCACCCGCCGGCGGTGCTGCTCCACCGCCACAGCGGCCACCGCAAAGATGCTCTGCACCCGCTGGCCGCTCAGGGCCGAGGTGAATAGCATCGGCGCCCAATCGAGGAAATAGAGCTTGGCGCGCAGCTCCTTTTCCATCGCGGGCATGGTGTGCGAATCCTTCTCGATCGCATCCCACTTATTCACCACCACCACGCAGGCGCGGCCGTCTTCTTCAATGCGGCCCGCCAGGCGCTGATCCTGCTCGGTGACCCCATCGAGGGCATCAATCACCAGCACACAGACATCGGAGCGCTCGATCGCCTTGAAGCTGCGGTTGATCCCGAAAAACTCGGGGCCGTAGCTCACCGAGCGCTTGCGGCGGATGCCGGCGGTGTCGAGGATCTTCCAGGTGTGGCCCTCGCGCTCGATCGTGGTGTCGATCGTGTCGCGGGTGGTGCCGCGGATCGGGCTCACGATCGCCCGCTTCTCGCCGCAGATCGCATTGAGCAGGCTGGATTTGCCCACATTGGGGCGGCCCACGATGGCCAGCTGGATCGGATCCTCACCAGTGAGCTCCTCGGTGGGAGGCAGGTGATCCACCAGCTGATCCAGTAGATCGCCGGTGCCGGCACCATGGATGGCGGAAATCGGATGGGGTTCACCCAGGCCGAGGCTCCAGAACTCAGCCGCCATCGAGAGGCCCGCCTCAGGCGACTCGCATTTGTTCACGGCCAGCAGCACTGGCACGTTGTGACCCCGCAGCCACTCAGCAATCGCCTCATCGGCGGCCGTGAGCCCCTGCTGGCCATCGGCGATCACCACGGCCACCGAGGCCTCAGAAAGCGCGAGGTTGGCCTGCTCGCGAATCTCCGGCAGGAATTCGCTGTCGTCATCGAACACCAGGCCGCCGGTATCCACCACGCGGAAATGACGATCGCGCCAGTAGCCGTCTTGATAGGTGCGATCACGGGTCACACCGGGCTCGTCGTGCACGATCGCCTCGCGACTTTTGCAGAGACGATTCACCAAGGTGGATTTGCCCACATTGGGGCGTCCAATAATCGCAACGACCGGCAGAGCCAAGCGGGTATCACAACAACTGTCGTGACTTGACCCTACAGGCCAGCCGAAGCCGAAATCTTTCCGCGGGTCGCAGAGCGCGACGCACTGAGTCTCGCTAGGGGATGGGTGTTCTGAGCCCCGCCCCCTGCAGCGGCTGCCCCCATGCTGGAGCTGATCGCATCGATCGTGGTCGACCTCTCCGATCAGAAGCTGTACGTCTACAACCCAAACCAGGAGCTGGTGCGCACGGTGCTGGTGAGCACCGGCAAAGCCTCCTCGCCCACGCCCACCGGCAGCGCGCAAGTGTTCACCAAACACCGCAGCGTCACCATGCAGGGCCGCACCTACGTGGCCCCGAACGTGCCCTGGGCGATGTGCATCACCGAGAACGAAATGATCTGCATGCATGGGGCGCCGTGGCAGGAGGCCGCTGGGCAGGCATTCGGCGTAGCCCGCAGCAGCGGTTGCATCCGGATCCCCAGCCCCCATGCCCGCTGGCTGTTCGAAAACACCCCCGTGGGCACCCCGGTCACGATCCAAACCTGAGGGGCTGGCCTGAACGCCCTCAACTGATCGGCAGATCCCCGGCATGCCCCGCCACCGGATCGGCCGGCTGCTCCCGCAGCTCTGGGAGTGGCCCCGTTTCCGGCAGCGGCTCACCGCGCTGGGCCAAATAGGCCAGCAGCCAGTTCACGGCTGTGGCGCGGCGGGTGCGGCGCGGATAAAGCTCGCCAATGCGATAGCCGGTAAAGCCCAACTGCTCTTTGAGCAGCTGCTTGTGTTCCTTAGGGATCGAGCGCGTCAGCGCCACCGCAGGCGGCCGCTGGGCAATGAACTGCGGCTCAATCGGAAACGACTCCCGCCAGACGGCCTCTGTCGCCGGGCCAGCGCTCCAAATGCCGGAGCCATCTGGCTCAAAACCCAGGCGCGGCCAGATCAGTTCACACACGAAACGATCACTGGTGCGATCGGCGAGCACGGCCTCCAGCAGCGCCCGGCTCAGGGGGTAGCCCGCAGGAGTGGTGGCGGCTTCGGCAGGAGGCATCGGCCTGGAGTCCGACAATCAACGCACCATGATCACCGCCACCTCGATCCCGTTGCAGCTGAACGGCCGCGGCACCCCCCGGGCGCTGCGCTGCCGCGTGCTGCAGTCGCCCCTGGCGGGTGTGAGCGATCGCATCTTCCGCGGCCTGGTGCGGCGCTGGGCGCCGGATGCGCTGCTGTTCACCGAAATGGTGAACGCCACCAGCCTGGAGCTGGGACACGGCCTGATCAAGGTGGAGGAGCTCTCCAGCGAGCCGGGCCCGATCGGGGTGCAGCTGTTTGATCACCGGCCAGCCGCCATGGCCGATGCCGCCCGCCGCGCCGAAGCAGCCGGCGCCTATCTGATCGACATCAACATGGGCTGCCCGGTGAAGAAGATCGCCAAGAAGGGCGGCGGCAGCGGCCTGATCCGCGACCCCGACCTGGCAGCTCGCATCGTGGAAGCCGTGGCAGCGGCCGTAGCGATTCCGGTGACGGTGAAAACCCGCCTGGGCTGGTGCGGCAGCGACGCCGACCCGGTGAGCTGGTGCCAACAACTGGAGAGCGCCGGCGCCCAGCTGCTCACCCTGCACGGCCGCACCCGCGAGCAGGGCTTCAAGGGCCAGGCCGATTGGGACGCCATCGCCGCTGTGAAGCGAGCGCTCACGATTCCAGTGATCGCCAACGGTGATGTGAACTCCGCCGCGGATGCCCTGCGCTGCCTCGAGCACACAGGCGCCGATGGCGTGATGGTGGGCCGCGGCACCATGGGCGCCCCCTGGCTTGTGGGCCAGATCGATGCCGCCCTCAGCGGCCGCCCGGTCCCGCCCAGCCCCGGCGCCCTGGAGCGAATCCAGCTGGCGAGCGAACAGCTGCAGGCCCTGGTGGCCGCCCGCGGCGACCACGGTCTGCTGATCGCCCGCAAACACATGAGCTGGACCTGCACCGGATTTGCCGGTGCCCCGCAGCTGCGCCATGCCTTGATGCGCGCCCCCACCCCCGCAGACGCCCTAGAGTTGTTGGAGACCGCCGCGGCCCAGCTGGGATGAGTGTGGAGCCGTGGCTCCCCTGGCTGGCCTTGCTCTGGCCCCTGTGGCTCAGCCGGCGCAACGAAGCCCAGTGCCCGCTCTGGATGCGCCGCAGCCTGTTGCTGTTGCTGGCGCTCTTAGCCCTGCGCTACCTGCACTGGCGGGTGGCCTTCAGCCTCAATCTCACCACGCCTTTGGCCGCGAGCCTGAGCGTGCTGTTGCTCCTGGCGGAGGGCTGGCTGATCCTCAGCGGTCTGCTGCCGCTCCTGCTGGCCTGGCGGCGCTTCAGCGATGGCCGGGAGGAGGCGGATATCGCCCAGAGCCGTTGGCAGAGCAGCGATTGGCGGCCCTGGGTGGATGTGCTGATCCCCACCTGCGGCGAACCGCTACCGGTGCTCGAGCGCTGCCTTCAGGCCTGCAGCCAGCTCAGCTATCCCCAACGGCGCCTGTGGGTGCTCGATGACGCCGGCC
>JBIIDQ010000123.1:0-5561 GCA_044238295.1 Vulcanococcus sp. | reverse complement strand
GTCTGCGGCTGCTGCCCGGTGATCGCGTGCCTGTGGATAGTCGCGTGCTTGAGGGGGTGTCAAGCCTGGATGTGTCGAGCCTGACCGGTGAACCCTTACCCCTTGAAGCGGGAATCGGGACGGAGCTGGCCGCCGGTAGCCTGAATCTGCAGGCTCCGCTGGTGCTTGAGGTGCTGCGGGCCGGCCGCGATAGCGCCGTGGCGCGGATTATTGCCCTTGTGGAGCAGGCCCAATCCCGCAAGGGGCCCATTCAGGGGCTCACCGACCGGGTGGCTGGCCGTTTCAGTGTGGCCGTGATGCTGTTTGCCCTGGCCACGCTGCTCTTCTGGTGGCTTCTGGGCGCACAGCTCTGGCCCCAGGTGCTCGCTTCTGCCCCCTCGGCCCATGCCCATGGGGGGCATCAGAGCCTGGGGATGGGAGCGGAAACACCCTTTGTGCTCGGGTTGCAGCTGAGCATCGCGGTGCTGGTGGTGGCTTGTCCCTGTGCTCTGGGGTTGGCAACACCGGCTGCGATCAGCGTGGGTACGGGTCTTGCGGCCAAGGCCGGCATTTTGTTTCGCGGTGGTGATGTGATCGAGGCCGCGGCTGGTTTAAGTGCCGTGTTTTTCGATAAAACCGGCACCCTCACCGTGGGACGTCCCACCCTCGTCGGGGTGCACGCAACCCAGCCGGGGCTCAGTCCTGAGGTTGTCGTTCAATTGGCGGCCAGCCTTGAAGCGGAGACCCGCCATCCCCTGGCCCACGCCCTGCTTCAGCGTGTTCAGGAGCTCGAGTTGCCCCTGCTGGTTGTGCACGAGGCTCAGACCGTTGCCGGCGACGGTCTTCAGGGGGATGTTGCCGGGTTCGGTCGCTGCCGCCTGGGCCGCCTCGCCTGGGTGGCAGGCGAAGTCACATCGCTCCAGCCAGATCAACAGGCCTGGTTGCACGAGCAGGAAAACGGTGGTGCCACGGTGGTGGCTCTGGCAGCCGATGGGCTTTTGCTGGCCCTGGTTGCGATTGATGATCAACTGCGCCCTGATGCGCCAGCGGCGCTGGCGGCTCTTGAAGGCATGGGATTGCGTCTTTCGGTGCTCAGCGGCGATCGCCAGGGCCCGGTCGAGCGCCTTGGCCGCACGCTCGGCTTGCGGTCTGATCAACTGGCCTGGGAGCTTCTGCCCCAGCAGAAGCTTGAGCGGCTGCACCAAGCCCGCGCTCAGGCAGCCGTGGCGATGGTGGGTGATGGGATCAACGATGCACCGGCTCTGGCGGCCGCCGATCTGGGCATCGCGGTGGGCACCGGCACCCAGATCGCCATGGATACGGCGGATCTAGTGGTGCTGGGCGATCAGCTCATGGCAATTCCGAAAGCGCTTGGTCTGGCCCGCCGGATCATGGCCAAGGTGAGACAGAACCTCGTCTGGGCCTTTGGCTACAACCTGCTGGTGTTGCCCATCGCTGCAGGCGTTCTGCTGCCAGGCTTTGGCGTCGTGCTTTCCCCTCCTCTGGCTGCGCTGCTGATGGCCTTCAGTTCAATCACGGTGGTGGTGAATGCCCTCTCGCTGGGGCGTGATGACTGAACGCGGGCGTTTCTTTGTTCTTGAAGGCATCGATGGCTGCGGCAAGACGACGCAGATCGAGCGGCTGCGTCATTGGTTGCCGGCTAGCGGCCTGATGCCTCCAGGGGCTGAGCTGTTGGTCACCCGTGAGCCTGGCGGTACCGAATTGGGTCTCGCCCTGCGCCAGTTGCTGTTGCACCCGCCCGGCGCGGCCGAGCCTTGCAGCACCGCTGAGCTCTTGCTCTATGCCGCCGATCGCGCTCAGCATGTGCAGGAGCGGATCCGTCCGGCCTTGGAAGCTGGCCATTGGGTGCTCAGCGATCGCTTCCACGGCTCAACGGCTGCCTATCAGGGCTATGGCCGCGGCTTATCGCTGGAGTTGATCGATCAGCTCAGCCGGATTGCCTGCCGGGGGCTGCAACCCGATCGCACCCTGCTGCTGGAACTGCCACTCCAAGATTCCCTGCGCCGTCGAGGTCACCGGGTCGCCGATCGGATTGAAGCCAGTGGGGAGGCCTTCTTGGCACGCGTCTGCGCTGGGTTTTCGTCGCTGGCTGCCCAGTCCGGATGGCAACGCGTTGATGCCACCCAGCCGGTTGAGCTGGTTAGCGCTGAACTGCAACGCGCCATCGCTGCCTGCTGTGGTGCCCATGTCTGAACCGCTGTTTGCGGGGTTGGTAGGTCAGGAGCAGGCCACGGGGTTGCTCTTGGCGGCCTTGCAACAGCAGCGTCTGGCGCCTGCCTATCTGTTCTGCGGGGCCCACGGGGTGGGCCGATCGATCGCGGCGCGCCGTTTTCTTGAGGGAGTGATTGCCGGCTCAGCAGGATCGGCCTCAGTCCGCCGCCGCCTTCAGGAGGGCAACCATCCCGATCTGCTCTGGGTGGAGCCCACCTACAGCGATAAGGGCCAGTTGGTGCCGGCATCGCAAGCGGCGGCGGCTGGCATCAGCCGTAAGGCGCCACCACAGTTGCGGCTCGAGCAGGTGCGGGCGGTGTCGCAGTTTTTGGGGCGCCGGCCGGTGGAGGCCAGTCGTTGTTTGGTGGTGATGGAAGCGGTGGAGGCGATGGCGGAGGGAGCTGCCAATGCTTTGCTCAAAACCCTTGAGGAGCCTGGTGATGGCCTACTGATCCTGCTGAGTGCTGCCCCTGATCGCCTGCTGAGCACGATTCGCTCCCGCTGCCAGTCCATCCCCTTTGCGCGGCTCACGCCTGAGCAGCTGCAGCGGGTGCTGGGGAAACAGCCTGAGGAACCCCAATGCCCCGACCCACCGGAGCTGGTGGAGTTGGCCGCAGGTTCACCGGGTGCGTTGCTGGAGCAGCGTCAGCAGTGGCAGGCCTTGCCTGAAGGGTTGGCCCAGCGTTGTGCGGCTTTAGTGGGACAGGCTCCGCGCTCCGTGAGTCCGCTGGAGGCTTTGAGCTTGGCCCGTGACCTGTCTGAAGCCCTGGAGGTGGAGCAGCAGTTGTGGCTGCTCGATTGGTGGCAGCTGCTCTTGTGGCGCCAGCGCACCGACCCGAGCCAGCAGCATCGGTTTGAAACGTTGAGGGGTCAGTTGCGCGCCTACGTGCAGCCGCGTCTGGCCTGGGAAGTGGCCTTGTTGGAGCTCAGTGGCGCGGTGGAGCGCTAGGCGGCGCTCCGGCGGGTTTCGCGAGCGTTATGCACCAACTGAGCCAGTTCAGCTTCTTGATTGCCGGCGGGCAACTCGAGGCAGTAGCCAGCTCCGTAAACCGTTTTGATGAAGCGCGGTTTGCGCGGATCGGGCTCGAGCTTGGTGCGCAGGTGGCGGATGTGGACGCGGATCGTTTCGATGTCGTCGTCCGGCTCATAACCCCACACCTCCTTGAGGATCAGGGAGGGAGCAACGGTCTGGCCGTGGCGCTGGAGCAGGCAATGCAGCAGTTCGAACTCCAGGTGGGTCAGTCGCACCGGTTCGTCGAACCAGATCGCCTCAAATCGCTCTGGCACCAGGGTGAGAGCTCCGTAGCTGAGGATCTCGTTGTGCTTCGTGGAGAGCGGTGCGCGATCGCTGCGACGGAGCAGCGCCTTGATCCGCACGAGGAGTTCCTCGAGATCGAAAGGTTTCGCTAGGTAGTCGTCGGCGCCTGAGTTGAAGCCACTCACCTTGTCCTTGGTGCTGCCCAGAGCCGTCAGCATCAGGATGGGTATGCCGGTGGTGCGCTCGTCGCGCCGCAGGCGCTGGCACAGGGTGAGTCCATCCACCTTGGGGAGCATCAGATCCAGCAGGATCAAATCCGGTGTGTACTGCAGTGCGAGGGCTTGGCCTTTGATGCCGTCTTCGGCGCGTTGCACGTCAAAACCGCTGTGCTCAAGGTGGCCGGCCACAAGCTCGCGCATGTCGCCGTCGTCTTCGATCAGCAAGATGCAGGGCTTCATGCTCGGTCTCCGGGATTGGAGTGCGGACGTTGCGGGTTAAGACCGCTGTTCGATGGACACATTCTCTGTGCAAAGTTGAGGATCTGCAGAAGTTCCTTGGCTGATCGAATGTCCGAAAAATCACCGAGACCGCCTGCGGTGTCTTGATTCTTCCGAACCAATGCTTCAGGGAATGCGCTTGGATTTACAGGTTTTCTTCCGTTTGAGGTGTTGCAATTAGATGGCAATCGATGCGATGCGGCCGCTCGCGTGTTGATTGGTTGCCAGCATGAAAAAACCCCAGCCATAGGGCTGGGGTTTTGAGGAAACTCCCCGGGCGGGATTCGAACCTGCGACCAATCGATTAACAGTCGATCGCTCTACCGCTGAGCTACCGAGGAATACGTCCCTGACGGGCGCCTGAAGAACTTACCCCTCAGCCCTTCCTTCCTGCAAGGGGGCTGAGGCGGCGTTCCATTCGTTCGCCCGGTTGCCAGGGGCCCACGCTGCCGCGTTCCATCAGGGCGGCGCCATTGCACCAGCGCAGTTCCTCGAGGCGGTGCGTGATCCAAAGCGCCGTGATCGGTTCCTGCGGGCGATCACACAGGGCGCGGATCAGCTCCAGGATTTCGAGCTGGCTGGTTTCGTCGAGCAGAGCCGTGGGCTCATCGAGCAGCAGGAGCTGAGCTTCGCTGGCCAGGGCACCGGCGATCGCCAGGCGCTGTTTCTGTCCGCCGCTCAGGCTATGGATCGGCCTTTGCCGGAATCCGGAGAGCCCCACTTGGTCGAGGGCCCGCTCAACACGCGCCAGTCGCTGGTCGCGAGGAGTGGCGTCCGGCAGGGCGAGCTCGATCTCGCTGCCGCAGCTGGGCAGCAGCAGCTGGTGATCGGGGTTCTGAAACACCAGGGCTGCTTTGAGCGGGCACCACAGACGACCACGGCTGGGGGCCAGGAGCCCAGCGATCACTCGCAACAGCGTGCTCTTACCGCTGCCGTTTCCGCCCACCAGCATCCAGAGCCCTGGGGTGGGGATGCTGAAGCTGCAGTGATTGAGGGCACTGTGTCCGGTGGGCCAAGCAAAGCCCAGCTGCTCCACCGTGAGCCTGGCGCTGCTGGCCTCAGCCATCGAAGCTGAAGCCGGGCCGCTTGCTGCCGCCGCCCATGGCTGATTTCTCGTAGGTCTGCACGGCCACCACCTCACTCGTCAGCAGCGTCACGCGCTTGCTCTCTTCCTTTTCACAGGTGAGTTCGAGCAGACGCGGCTGACCGCTTTCCATGGCCTGCTTCACGTGGTGGTACAGACCTTCTGCTGCCGATTGCTCCTTGCGTTGCACGGCAACGGGCATGGGGCTCAGCTTGAGGGAGAGCTCAACAACGAACACATCGGGGATTTCGGCCAAACACCACTTTGGCGAATCAGCACGGGTCCAGGCGCTCACTAGGAGCTTTTACCTATTGAGTCGGAGAACCCTCCAGGCTCCCCCGGTTCCCCGTACAGTGCGCGTGTAACGCTTCATGAAGCCGCTCTCATGACGATCGCTGTAGGGCGCGCGCCGCAGCGGGGATGGTTCGACGTCCTCGATGACTGGCTCAAGCGCGACCGCTTCGTTTTTGTCGGGTGGTCGGGTCTGCTCCTGTTCCCCACCGCCTACCTG
>JBIIDQ010000122.1:0-5588 GCA_044238295.1 Vulcanococcus sp. | reverse complement strand
GTCGGGCGTCACGCCCCTGTCGATATCGCCGCCGATGGCGTGATCCTGTCGACACCGACCGGATCCACCGCTTATGCCCTCAGCGCAGGCGGTCCAGTGATCACCCCCGACTGTCCGGTGCTGCAGCTCACGCCCATCGCACCCCACTCCCTGGCCTCACGCGCCCTTGTGTTCAGCGATCAAGAACCTGTCACGGTGTTTCCCGCCACGCCCGAGCGGCTGATGATGGTGGTCGACGGCAGCGCCGGTTGTTATGTGTGGCCGGAAGACCGCGTGCTGATCCGCCGCAGCGAGCACCCGGTGCGCTTCGTTCGACTGGCAGACCATGAGTTCTTCCAAGTGCTGCGCAACAAGCTCGGCTGGGGCTTGCCCCATGTGGCCAAACCGAGCAACGACGGGCCTGGATGAGCGGCTCCACCCTGCTGCTACTGGGGGCTGAGGCAGAGGCCCTTGCCCCACGCCTTGAAGCCTCGGGCTACCGATGTCAGCTCGGCGCGCAAACACTCGAAGAGCCCTGCGATCTGGTGATCCTCGGCGCAGAGTGCGCCGATCAGCTACCGGCCCTGCGCGATCGCTGGGGAACGGTGCCAGTGCTCCTGGACATCGGCGACGACAGCGTGGCCGCCCGCTCCCGGATGCTGCGCTCCGGTGCCACCGATTTCTGGCTGTCGTCGGCGGGAACCAGCGATCTGCTGATGCGTCTGCGGTTGCATCGCAAGCTGATCGAGAAGGGGAATCCGCCAGAGGATCGGCTCAGCCTGGGCGATCTGAGCGTGGTGCCCAGCCGCCATGAGGTGCGCCGCGGCCCACGGCTCATCCCCCTCACCGCTCGGGAATACGCGTTGCTCTTGCTGTTGATGGAGCATCGCGGTCAGGTGCTGACCCGTGAACAGATCCTGCGGCAGGTGTGGCACGACCAACAGGCTGCCGCCAGCAACGTGATCGAGGTCTACGTGCGCTACCTGCGTCAGAAGCTGGAGGAGCAAGGCGAAAAACGGCTGATCCACACGATGAGGGGCCAGGGCTACTGCCTCAGTGATGGACCACCGCCGCGCTGAGCTGTGCCCCCGCAAATGATCAAAAGCAACTGGCGGCAAAGGGTCAAAAGCACCGCACTGAGCCTGAGCTTGGTGGCGTCTCCTGCCTGCCTGCAAGCCAAGGAAGCTCCTCAATTCCTGCCCATCGAAGCCGAGTGGTGTTTGCCAAGTCGTCAGTGCATCCAGTTGGAAGTGGCTGATGAGCAACAGGAGAAGTCCATCGGCATGCAGCTCCGAGGGCCGCTACCGCCGCTTCGAGGGATGTGGTTTCCATTTCAGGACGTGTTGCTGCGCTTCTGGATGCATCGCACCCCCGAGCCCCTCGACATGGTCTTCATCAACGATCAGCGCGTGATCGCGATCGAGACCAACGCCAGTCCCTGTCTTCGCCTGCCCTGCCGCAGCTACGGGCCCGATACACCAGCCGACGGCGTTGTTGAACTCGCTGCCGGGGAAGCCAGTCGGCTCGGCATCAGCGTGGGCAGCCCAGCGGTAATTACTCCCTACAAATCTCCGAAGCCTCAGCCCGCCGCTCGCCCCGCAACACCAGCACGGGATTAAGCGGTGCCAGGCGGGTGCCATCAGCCAGTGGAGCCCCCCTCCAGGCCTGATGCTGACTGACACTCACCAGAATGCCTGCAGCGTCCAGCATGGGGCGCAGCTCGCCCAGGGCCTCCAACGTGGCCAGAGGGATCACCACCACTCCACCGGGGCGCAGGCGATCCAGCACAGCCTGCAACAGCGCCCGCCGGTCGCGGCCACCACCACCCAGCAGGACCCGATCGGGATCCGGCAGCTGCTGTAAAGCGTCGGGGGCGCGGCCCTCCACCACGCCGGCCGGGGCCACACCGAGGCGCTCGCCGTTGGCACGGATCAATGACGCCGAACCACCGCGCTGTTCCAGCGCCCAGAGCTGCAGTTCTGGGCGCAGGCGCAGCGCCTCCAGCCCCACCGATCCCACACCAGCACCGATATCCCAAAGCACCCCTTGGGCTGGTAAGTCCAGCTCCGCCAACAGCTGAATGCGCACCTCACGCTTAGTCATGAGACCAGGGCGATCGGGATGCTGGAGAAACACCCCATCCGGCAAGCCAAAAAGAGGAAGCTGCTGGGGCAGCTCGGGTGGGTGCGCCACCAGCAGCACCAAGTGCAGCGGATCGAGATCCACCGGCAACGGCTCGTGAGGAGCCAGGCACTGCACCCGCTCCTCGGCATGTCCCAGGCGCTCGCACAGCCAGAAGCGGTAGGCCTGCTCCAGGCCCGCGGCCCTAAGGCAGCGGCGCACATCGTCCGCCCCGCCCTGGCCTGGATCGGTGAGCACAGCCAGGGCGGCGGGGCGCTGCTGCAGGCGAGTCGCCAAAGGATCGGGATCTCGGCCATGCAGGCTCAGCCAGCCGGCGTCCTGCCAGGGGCGACCAATCCGCGCAAACGCCAGCTGCAGCGAATTGGGAGCCGGATAAAAACGGAGGCGCTCCTGGGGTAGGTCCTCCAGCAGCAACCGACCGATGCCGAACCAGAGCGGATCACCGCTGGCCAGCACCACCGCCAGATCATCGGGCGCCAGGGAGCCCAGCCGCTTCAGCAACAGCTGAGGTTGGTCACTGGGCCATAGCTCCGGCAAATGATCGCCGCCCCAGGCACGCAGAGCCGGATGCAGGCGCTTCGGCGCCGCAATCAACTGGGCCTGCCGTAGGCGTTGCTGGTGCTGGACCGGCAAGGTGGCCGGCGCACCGGCATCGGTGCCGATCACCTCGATCATCCAGGCATTCTGGATCGAAGGCCAATGCTGAGGCTTCGATCCCGCCGCTTGCAGCCAAACCGCCTGAAGCTGTCTACCTTGGGCAAGCTTGATTGGGTCGCTGCAACGCCCTATGGCTCTTCGTTTGACCGCTCTGGCCGGTGCGCTGTTCGGCATCACGCTTGGTGCCCTCCAACCTGCTCTGGCCGACACCTCGGTGCTCGATCGTGTGAGCCGCACCGGTCGGCTCAACACCCTGGTGATGGACAGCGACCTGCCCTACACCACCCAACAGGGCAATGGCTATGTGGGGCTCGGCATGGAATTTGCCAAGGAGATCCAGAAAGAGCTGAGCGACTACGCCGGCAAACCCGTGCAGCTCGTCCCCCAGCCGATTGATTCGGTGGAGCAGGGCATCGCCGCCATCGCGAGCGGCAACGTCGACCTGGCCTGCGGTGTGGGCTTCAGCTGGGGGCGCTCGATGTTCGTTGACTACTCGCTGCCCATTGCCCTCAGCGGCACCCGCCTGATCACCCCGGCTGGCAACGACGGCACCCCGGCAGCACTCGCCGGCCAGACCGTGGGAGCGGTGACCAACACCCTCGCCGCTCAAACCATTGAGAAGAGCGTTCCCGGCGCGAAGCTTCAGACCTTTGACACCCCAGCCGCTGCGCTAGCCGCGCTTAAGAGCGGTCAGATCCAGTTCCTGGCCGGCGACAGCCTCTGGCTGCTGGCCAACCTGGCTGCCGCCGCCCCAACCGGCAGCATCAATCCAACCGTGCCTTACAGCAGGGCTGCGGTGTCATGCATCGTTCCGGAGAACAACTCAGGCCTGCTCAACCTCAGCAACCTGGCCATCGCCCGGCTGATGCAGGCCTACATCAACGACGATCCCAACGCCCAGAGCCGCATCAATCAGTGGGTCGGCCCCGGCAGCGCTGTGAACCTGAACCAAGACGCGATCAAGACCTACTTCACCAACGTGCTGCTCACCGCCGCAGTGCTCTCCCTGCAATAACGCCCCAGCCCACCTGATCACCGCAACCGTCACTGCCATGGCACCCCGTTCTCTGCTGCAGCTGCTCACCCTCACCGCCGCAGCCACCGTCTTCACCGAGACGGCTCAGGCCGCTGTGTTTCAGGCCCCGGATCTGAGCAATCCACTTGAGACCCGCATCCAGGCTCTGCGCGACGGCGCCTGGCAGCCACAACTCAGGTCCAGCAACGGCGAACTGCTGGCGCGCTACTGGGGCAACGGTGGCGGCCGCGCCTGGGGCAATGGTGGCGGCTGGCGCGGTGGCGGCTGGGGCAATGGCGGTGGCTGGGGCAATGGCGGCCGCTACTACGGCGGCGGGGTGGATGTGAATCTCGGTTGGCCCAATGGCGGCTGGGGCAATGGCGGCTGGGCCAACGTGCTCCCCGGCAGCTTCGTGAACTGGTGAGCAGCAGCCCAGTCGCACCGGCACGCTCAGCCGATGCAGCCCTCGATCTGAGCCGTTTCGGCCCGATCGGCTTGGTGGTGGTGCAATCCACCTCCCTCTGCAACCTCGACTGCGACTACTGCTATCTGCCCGATCGGCAGAAGCGGCGGGTGTTCAACTTGGAGCTGCTGCCCATGCTGCTGCAGCGGGTGCTGGAGAGCCCCTTCTGTGGGCCGCACCTCTCGCTGGTGTGGCACGCCGGCGAACCGCTCACCCTGCCCTGCAGCTACTACGACGAAGCCAGCGCGATCATCGAGCGCTGTCTGCAGGAGTTCAGCGACGGCAACGTGGTGATCGAGCAGCACGTGCAGACCAACGGCACGCTGATCAACGACGAGTGGTGTGCGTGCTTCCGCCGCAACCGCATCGTGGTGGGAGTGAGCATCGACGGGCCGGAAGCCATCCACGACGCGCATCGGCGCTTCCGCAACGGCAACCCTTCCCACCATCTGTGCCTGCGCGGCATCGAAACCCTGCGCCGCCACAACATCCCCTGCCACGTGATCGCGGTGGTCACCGCCGCGGCCATGGAGCAGCCCGAAGCGATGTATCGCTTCTTCCGCGACAACGGCATCAGCTCCGTGGGCTTCAACGTGGAGGAGCAGGAGGGCGTGCACACCAGCTCATCGATGCAGGGGCGTGAGCAAGAGGAGCGCTACCGGCAGTTCCTCACGCGCTTCTGGCAGCTCAGCGAAGCCGATGGCCATCCGGTGATGCTGCGGGAGTTTCAGCAGGTGATCGATCTGATCCAGCGCAACCGGCGCCTCAATCAGAATGAACTCAACCGGCCCTATTCGATCCTCAGCGTGGACTGGCAGGGCAACTTCTCCACCTTTGACCCGGAGCTGCTCTCGGTGAGCAGCGAGCGCTACGGCACGTTCAACCTGGGCAACATCCGCGACACCACGCTGGTGGAGGCCGCCCACAGCCCCCGCTTCCAGCAACTCTGGGGTGATGTGGTGGCGGGGATGGAGCGCTGCCAGAGCAGCTGCGACTACTACGGGCTCTGCGGCGGCGGCATGGGCAGCAACAAGTTCTGGGAACACGGCACGCTCAATTGCAGTGAAACCAGCGCCTGCCGCTTCCGTACGCAAATCCCGGTGCAGGTGCTGCTCGATCGCTTCGAAGCAGGGCCGCCTCCCGGCCACTGAGCGAGGCCTCTGGCTGGGCTATCACGTGTCGAGCGGTTTTCCGTTCCATGTCCGACGCCGATCGCCGCCAGCGCATTCATGAGCTGGTGCTTGCCCTGATCAACCAGCAAAACGATCTCGATCTGCTCGATGGCGACCACACCGGCAGCCTCGCCGCCGCCCAGGGCAATCCCGCGGGCTG
>JBIIDQ010000121.1:0-5598 GCA_044238295.1 Vulcanococcus sp. | reverse complement strand
GCGAAGCTGCAGCTCGAGTTGCTGCTCCATCTCCACTGAGCCGGAACGATGCTCGAACTCTTCCACGCCGCGCCGTCGTACTACTCGATGGTGGCCCGTCTGGCCCTGGCCGAAGCCGGCGTGAGCACGGTGAGTCGACTGCTCGATATTCACATCGCCAAGCAGCAGCTGAGCCCGGCCTACCGCCAGCTCAACCCCCACATGACCGTGCCCACCCTGCGGGGGGCGGACCTGCTGCTCACCGACAGTGCTGAGATCCTTGCCTTTGCAGCTCGCCAGGCCGGAGATCGTTGGGCTGATGCTGATCCTGCCCGTCAGGTGGGCATTGCTGCGGTGGTGCAAGGCCACTACTGCATTTCGATCGAAACCCTCACCTTCAGCAAGCTGCTGAGCAGCCGCCCCTGGTTTAAAACGGTAGTGATCAAGGTGCTCAGCGGCGTGATCCGCAGCCTTGAGCGCCAGGCCAAGCGCTACCCGGAGCAGGCGCAGCCGTTGCTGGCCAAGGCGGCCCAAAACCGCCAGCGTCTGGCTGCGTTCACCGAGGCCCCGATCGCAGAGGTGCTCCAAGGCCAGCGGCAGGACGTGACGGCTTTTCTGGCGGCGTTGCCGCCGGTGGTCGCGGGCGGTTGCTTGTTCGGCCGCAGCGTTAGCAGTGCCGATGTTGTGCTGGCGGTGCTCTGCGCGCGCCTGGAGATGGCTGGCGAACAGGCGCTGCTCAGCCGCCCGGATCTGCAGGGTTGGTGGCAGCGCATGCAGCAGCGCCGCGCCTTTGTTGAAGCCGATGTGTGGACCCGCTTTCAGCGCCGCCGCTTCCTGCAGGCGGTGCTGGAGGCTCGCCATACGCCGATCAACCCCTAGGGCAGTCGCGCTGTAGCAGTACCGCAGCCTGCCCCTTGCCATCGCGGCTGATTGGTTGGGGTTCGAACTCGTCGTCGCTCACATCGAAGCTGGAGTTGGCGCAGTTGAGGGTGAGCGTGCGCTGGGTGTAGGCACCGGCGGCCCGGCCCTTGCCCTGTTGCGTGGCCATGCCGATGCATTGCTGCTGGTTGCCCCAGATGCAGCTCGCCGCTCCGAGCAGGCCGCCGAGCAGGTTGGTGGCGATCTGTTGGCCGCGGTCGATCTCGAAGCGGCGCACCTCATAGCGGCGCAGTCCCAGCAGTTCGTCGGTGGGGTTCGCCGCTAGGGAACGGCTGAAGGTTTCCTGGGTATCCACACGCCAACCGTCGAGGCTCTGGCCTGCTGTGAGCTGACTAGCCAGGCCGCGCGTTAGGGCCTCAAAACGGTCTTTGGGGTAACCGTGATGCTGGGCGGCGAGGCGTTCGTAGTCGCCCATCTCGAACAGCAGGTTCGCGGTTTGGGTGAAGTCGTCGACACCGATACCGCCGTTGTTGAGCAACCAACCCAGAAACACGCCTGTGCGCCAGTCGGCCGCCAGCTCCTCCTGCTTCACGGTGAGGTTCATGCCGCCCTTGAAGGGACCGCGACCCTGCTCCTGATTCACGTGATGGCCCCACTCATGGGCGAGCACTGCCAGGTCCAGCAGCAACAGCTCCCGATCGCTTTTGCCCTTGGCGCTGCTCACGCTGCGACGCAGGTTCAGGGCCATCGCCAGCTCTTTGCTGGGTGGGCAGTAGTAGGCCATTGGATGGGCTACTTGCTTCACACCGCAGCCTTCGGCCTTGTCGCCGGCGAACAGCAGCTTCGGTTGTTCTCGGCTGCTCCAAAAGCGATGCAGCAGCTGGTGAGCGCTGCGCAGGTAGCGCTGCCGTAACCCCTCGCGCTCTCCCTGTTGGCGTAACTGCTCGAGCTGCTTGGCCTCAGCCGCTGAAGGCAGTTGCAAGCCAGGTGGCGGGCCCTGACCCGGTGCCCAGGGCTCCGCCAGCGCCGCCAGTGGCAGCAGCGTCGCCGCTAGCCATGCGATGGCCGTTCTCCGCGCCACACGCCCACCAACGAGTTGCATGCAACCCATGCTGCCAGGGGTTTTCAGGCCTGCCGCATCCACCGGGCTGCGAGCATCCCGCCCGCGAAGCCGCTGGCGTGGCCGATCCAGCTCACCCCCGCCGGGGAAAACAGCGGGATCAGGCTCGGCAACACGCCGCCGTAGGTGATCAGGCACAGCAGTGAGAGGAAGAGCGACCAGGGCCGTTTTTCCAACCAGCCAATTAGCAGCAGATAACCCAGCAGTCCGTACACCACGCCAGAGAGCCCGTGGCTGGCGGTGGGCCAGAACAGCCACACCGGAATCGCCGTGGCATACACACCGAGCCAGACCGCCAGGTAGTCGCGCCGGCCTTTGCTGAGCACCAGCCAGGAGAGCGGCAGAAACATCAGGCTGTTGGCCAGCAGATGGCCGAAGCCGCTGTGGCTGAAGGGCGCAGTGAGCACTCCAAAAAACGAGCCCCCCGGCACCATCGGCAGGTTCCAGCGACCTCGGAACAACAGCTGATCGATCAGTTCCTGGCTCCAGGGAATCAGCAGGATCAGCGGCGGGATGATCAGGTTGGTGCCCAGGCGAGCCAGGCTCTGGTCGAGGCGTTGGCCGAGGCTGTTGCTCATGGCAGTGCGAGACGGCAATCGAGCACCGCGAGCGCTTCATCGGGCAGGCCCAGAAAGCGATCCAACCATGCCTCGCCACAGGGTTGGATCAGCGCCGTTCCAACCAGCACGCCGCGGCTGTCGCCATCGAGTCGGCGCCCCTGCCGTTGATGGCGCCGGCTGCTGATTCGTTCGGTGGTCAACTGCGTGTCAACCAGTAAGTCGGCGGCTTCATAGATCCGAACGCCGGCAGCACTGAGCTGGAACCGGAAGCGCGAGCGGAAGTGGAGTGTGACCTCGCCGCTTTGTGCATCCACGCTGCCGCTGAGGGCTTCCGGCTGAATAGCAATGGAGAGCCCCGGTGGCAGCGGTAGGCCTAAAAATCTGGTGGTGCGCCAATGGAGGGGCGGGATGGTTGTTTGCTCATGGGCAAAGCGAAGCTCAAGCGCACCGCCAGCACTCGGGTTGCATTCACCCGGGGCGCAGCCGCCAGTGGCGTTGTATGTGAAGCGGGGATAACCAGCGATCACCAGCTCGCAGCCGGCGAGCGTGTCGAGCCGGCACTCAGCCACGGAGTCGAGCCTGCAGCGCTCCACTGCTGTGCAGAGCGGCTAGTTCTGGATATCCGCCGATCAGCTGTCCATCGATGCGGATCTGGGGCAAAGCACCAGCCTCCGGTTCCATGGGCGCATAGGCCACACCCAGCCCCTGCAGCAGCCGTTCAGTGCGGCGCGACCAGGCACAGCCTGAGGCAAGGGCCACCTGCACCCGCGCCTCAGCCCTAGGGGCCAACGATGCGGGGCGCGGCGACTCATCCTGCAGGAAGCCCAGCAGCAGATCGGCCCCTTTGAGAACTCGGCTTCCGTGTTCCAGGTGTCCGCCCCACACCTGGCAGCCAGGGTCGGAAAAGCTCAAATGCAGATGCACGCCCGCCGGCGAGACCGTGCCCTGAAGGGTGATGATCTCCAGCTCTCCCTGCAGCACCGTGGGTTCGTCACGGCCTGGGCAAGCGAAGCAGGCTTGGCTCATGTTGCCCACCACACTCAGCACAAAGCCGGAGGCTTGTTGCTGGAGGGCCAACGCCTCAAGGCTGCCGCGCAGATCGGCTCCGGCCTCGAGGTGGATGGGCAAGGCCCTCATTGAATCTCAAGCGCTCAGAAGCTCAGAGGGTACCCACTGGGCCAGGCGCTGCTCGTGCCGCACCAGCTGGTAGCGATTGAAGTCGCTGGGCTGATGGCGGTAGCGCCCTTTCAGTTCCTGCAGCTCCTGGCGCATGGAGTGGAGCACAGGATTGTTCTCGTTCACCAATCGGTTTCAAACCTTGAGACAACCTTAAGCGCCCTGAGCCTCGTTTGTCTCGTGTTGCGTGGCCTTGGGGTGTTGGCTTTGGATCTCTTTACACAGAAGCCTTTTGCGCAGCATCTCCGCGCCCGTTGGTTAGGAGTGCAGCGCGATCACAGCTGTTTCGATGGCCAGGGCAGCCGCCGCGGCCAACACGGCGCAGGCGCCAATCCAGGGCAGCAATTTCGCCAGAATCAGAAAACCCGCAGGGATCACCACTGGTTCCGCAACCCGCTCAGATCAGCACGAGCTTTGGTGTGACCGCTGTGTTGCTGCGCACAGGCCGTTCATGGCACGGCCGCAACCTGCTGCTGAGGCCCGTTTTATGAGTGGGCTCCGTGATGGTGTGCGGCGTTCTGTGGTGCTCGGAGCCTCACTGCTGCGGGAGGCCGGCGCGGGGGTTCGCGATGCAGTGGGTGAACTCACCGATCCCAGACGGGCTGAGCAGCAGCGCCTGCACGACGAGCTTGAGCAGGCCCGCCGTGAGGGCCGCTGGCTCAGCGATGACGAGCGTGCCCATCGGTTGTTAGACCAGCAAAAGCGTTCCCAGCGGCGCCGGCTGCTGCTGGTGCTGTTGGTGATCTCGCTGCTGTTGCCCCCCCTATGGCTCTTGGTGCCCGTTTGGTGTGGCTTGCTCTGGTTGCCCCAAACAACCCGGCGCCTGCTGGTGCTCGGGTTGGCATTAGGCGCTTCGTTAGCGGTGCTGGTGGTGTTGGCTCTGCTCTGGCTGCTCTTGCGTTAAGCCCTGCTTAACCTCTGCCGGTGGACACCTTCCTGCGCTGGAGCCACCCCGACCTGCTGGAGGAGCGCCTTCTGCATTGCGCTGCCGTATGGCAGGTGCTGCAGGCACTGGCGTTGGATCCATCCGCCGTGGCGCCTCCGGCCCGTGGCCCATGGAGCCCCCTGGAATGGCAGGGACTGGCTCTTCTGATCAGTTCGGCCCGCGTGATGCCTGATCGACCATCCGTGTTTGGCTTGGGCGCTGCACCAACCGGTGTGCTCCTGCTCTGTCTGTTCGATTCGGGTGCGGCAGCAGCGGACCCCCTCGATCCGGCTCAGTGGCTGTTCTGGCTGGTGCCGCGTCATCGCTTCCATGCGGAGCGTCAGACCATCGGTCTGCAGCCGCTGATCCGCTCACAAGGGGATGGCATCGGCCGCGATCAACTAGCCGCTGCGCTGGTAGATCTGGCCGCTGAGGCATGAAAAAGCCCCGCTGAAGCGGGGCTTGTCGGATCAGGCAAAGCGTCTGTCCTTGTTTCGACTTTCGCCTGAGCCGTCTCCTCACACAAACGCATCACACCCCAGCAGCTCCACACTGACCAGCGCACACGACCAGCTCTTGATCCGGCTGCATCGCCATGACTCTTCAGTTTCGAATCGAGCGTGACGATGGCCTGAGCGACCAAATCGCAGGGCAGTGCTTTGCCAGCTACGACGAAGCCCATGCCGAGCTGGAGCGCTACTACGCCGATCTTTGCTGCTCTGACGAGCGGGAGTATTACCGGATTGAACCGATCAACCCCACGTAGCCTTTCGCACCCTCAGCAGCTGCACATGCCGATCTGGAGCCGCACCGCCCCCCAGGCTGCTGCGCTGATGCTCGCGGGCCTGATGCCCTTCACCGCAACGGCTCTGGCCATCGAGGAGGTGATCGTTGAGCTGCCGCTGCTCGAGAGCACGCTCACGGTGAATCTGCGCGAACTCACGGATCCCGCCACCTTG